>JADGAW010000073.1 GCA_015231815.1 Nitrospinota bacterium | reverse complement strand
AAATTGGTGTTCCAGAATACCCCTTAAGAGAAATTGGAACCTCAGAACATAATGGAACAACAGTAAGTTTCCAACCAGATCCTACGATTTTTGAAGAAATAGAATTTTCCTTTAGTACTCTTTCTCAAAGGTTCAGGGAGATAGCTTTTTTAAATAGAGGCTTAACCATTAATTTAAAAGATGAAAGAACTTCTGAAGAAATTACATATTTTTATGAAGGCGGACTTCTTTCCTTTGTTGAATTTTTAAATAAAAATAAAAATTCTATTTGTGAACCTGTAGCATTTGAATTTGATGAAGATAACGTTTATGTTGAAATTTCTTTTGCCTATAACGATGGTTATACGTCCGAAGTATTAACCTTTGTAAACAACATTAATACAAAGGAGGGGGGAACTCATCTCGTAGGATTTAAAACTGCCTTAACAAGAGCTTTAAATAATTACGCCATAAATATGAAAATATTAAAGGCAGGTGAAAGTTTATCTGGAGAAGATGTTAGAGAAGGAATGGTATGTGTAATATCAGTAAAACTTCCAGAGCCGCAGTTTGAAGGTCAGACAAAAACAAAACTTGGTGATACAAAAGTTAGAAGAATTATTGAAACAACCTTTTACCAAAAATTAAATGATTATTTAGAAGAAAACCCGGCAAATGCAAAAACAATTATTTCAAAAGCAATTCAGGCAAATAATGCTCGTGAGGCAGCGAGAAAAGCAAGAGAGTTAACAAGAAGAAAAGGGGTCTTGGAAATAAGTTCACTACCGGGAAAATTAGCGGATTGCTCAGAAAAAAACCCAGAATTATGTGAAATATATATTGTTGAGGGTGATTCAGCAGGAGGTTCTGCAAAACAGGGAAGAGACAGAAAATTTCAGGCAATACTTCCTTTAAAAGGAAAAATTCTAAACGTTGAAAAAGCACTATTTGACAAAATGCTTAATTCCGATGAAATTAAAGCTCTAATAACTGCTCTTGGAACCAATATTGGTGCAGACAGTTTTGATATCAGTAAACTTCGATACAGTAAAGTTATTATTATGACTGATGCTGATGTTGATGGTTTACATATCAGAACCCTTCTTTTAACCTTTTTTTATCGCCAGATGAAGGAGTTAATTGACCGAGGAAATCTTTATATTGCTCAACCACCTCTATTTAAAGTTAAGGATAAAAGTAAGGAACTTTATGTTTTAAACGAAACAAAATTAAATGAATATCTTTTACAAGAAGCGATTAAGGGTAAAAACCTCATTGACGGAGCAGGAAAAACCTATAATGAAACAGAATCCTTAAATATCTTTAAAAAAATTCTTAAATATAAACTTCATATACTTGACTTGGAAAGAGAAGGAATATTAAGTGATGTTGCTCATTTTCTCCTTGATTTTTATGCGAACGTGGATGAAAAAATAACTGACGATTCATACACACAAATATTAAATGAACTTAACATAATTTTTGAAAGAGATTTTTCCGACTCAACCTTTTCTATACATAAAAAAAATGATAGGGAGATAGTTGTTTCTGTAATTAAGGAAGGAAAAAGCAAAAAATTCACCATAAATGATGAACTTTTTCAAAAAGCAGTATTTAAATATCTTTTTCAAATTAAGAAAACATTACCAGGTTTGCCGTTAAAAGTTGAGGAAAATGAATTTGAAAGCTACGATGAACTTGTAAATACCTTATTAAATGAAGCGAAAAAAGGTAAATATATTCAGCGGTATAAAGGTCTGGGTGAAATGAACCCGGAACAACTTTGGGAAACAACAATGGATCCGGCAACACGACTTTTTGTAAAAGTTATTATTGAAGATGAGCTAGAAGCTGATTCGACCTTTGCTATGCTTATGGGAGATGTTGTTGAGCCAAGAAAAAATTTCATTGACACATATGCTGAAAAAGTTAAAAACCTTGATGTATAAACCTTTATCCACAGAAGATAACAATAGAAAGAACTAAAAAAAACCGGATACCTATATCCCAAAGAAGAACAAAACGTTTTTTATGAGAGTCTGTGGATAGTTAAAAATAAATCAAAAGGAAAAAAGATGGATGAAAAAAATGATGAAGTAGTTAAAGAAGAATATATTCCTGTTTGTATCGATGATGATATGAAAAACTCTTACATTGATTACGCAATGTCAGTAATTATTGGCAGAGCATTACCAGATGTTCGAGATGGTTTAAAGCCCGTTCATAGAAGAATTCTTTACGCAATGTACGAGTTGGGAAATGCTCACAATAAACCGTATAAAAAGTCTGCAAGAATTGTCGGTGATGTTATCGGTAAGTACCATCCACACGGCGATACAGCGGTATATGATGCTATTGTAAGAATGGCACAAACCTTCTCCCTGCGATATCCTCTGATTGACGGTCAGGGAAACTTCGGCTCCATTGATGGCGATTCAGCAGCAGCAATGAGGTACACGGAAATCCGCATGTCTAAAATGTGTGAGGAATTTCTTAACGACCTTGATAAAGAGACGGTTGACATATCTCCAAACTATGATGATTCACTTACCGAGCCATCGGTAATGCCCTCTAAAATACCAAACCTTATTATTAACGGTGTTGCAGGTATTGCTGTAGGAATGGCAACCAATATCCCACCCCACAATCAAACAGAGGTAATTGATGGAATTGTAGCCCTTATGGACGATGAAAACCTTACAATTCTTCAGTTAATGGATTATGTAAAAGGACCGGACTTTCCGACAGGTGCAATAATTAATGGTGTTTCAGGTATATATAATGCCTATCAAACAGGTAAAGGAAGTTTTCATATCAGAGCCAAATGTCATATTGAACAGGATAAAGAACGTGAGATTATTATCGTAGATGAAATTCCTTTTCAGGTAAATAAGGCAAAGCTTGTTGAAAAAATTGCTCATTTGGTTCGAGACAAAATTATCGGCGGCATTTCAGAGCTTCGGGATGAATCAGATAAAGAAGGTATAAGGGTGGTCATTGAACTTAAACGAGGAATTTCAGGAGACTTAATTCTCAACCAACTCTATAAACATACCCAACTTCAGGACAGCTTTTCCATTAACTTTATTGCAATCGTTAACAATAAACCACGACTTCTGAACTTAAAGGAGTACTTAAACTGTTTTATTGATTTCAGGCTTGAGGTTGTTACCAGAAGAACGATCTATCTTTTAAAAAAGGCACGGGAAAAAGCACACATTTTAAGAGGCTTGAAAATTGCTCTGGATAATATTGATGAAGTTGTTAAGTTAATTAAAGAATCAAAAAGCACCAAGGAAGCAGAAGAAAACCTAAAAGAAACCTTTGGGCTCGACACAATTCAGGCAAAAGCTATTCTTGATATGCGACTTGCTCGTTTAACAGCCCTGGAAAGAGACAAAATTGAAGAGGATCTTGCCGAAGAGGAACGAAAAATTGAGGAATATGTTTCAATCCTGAAAAGTGAAGATAAAAAGAAAGGTATTATTAAAAACGAGCTTGCAGAAATTAAGGAAAAATATCATTCTCCAAGAAAAACAGAAATTAACGAAGATGAAATTAACCAGACAAACGAAGACCTGATTCCCGATGAGCCGATGGTGGTAACCGTAACCAACAGAGGCTACATTAAAAGAATGCCGGTAAACCTTTATAGAAGTCAAAGGAGAGGCGGTAAAGGGGTAATTATGGGAATGAAGGACGAAGATTTTATTGTTGATCTTATGGTAGGTTCAAATCATCAGAGAATGTTTTTCTTCACCAATACCGGACGGGTTTTTATGAAAAAAGTTTGGCAAATACCCCAAACAAGCAGAATCGCTAGTGGTATGGCTTTGGTAAACCTCCTAAACCTTAAGGAAGGTGAGAATATTCAATCAATTGTTCCAATTCCAAAAGATGTTGAAGGTAGCTCCTTTGTTTTCTGTACAGAGAAAGGAATGATTAAGAAAGTCACATCCGACCAGTTTGAGTCAATTAATGTTGCGGGTAAAATTGCCATTATTCTTAGAGAAGAAGACCAACTGGCCGACGTTAAGCTTCTAAAAGATGATTCACAGTTTATTTTTGTAGCTTCCAAAGGTGGAAAAGCCCTCAGGTTTAAGGGAGCTGCTCTCAGGCCAATGGGGAGAAACAGTATCGGGGTTTCCACGATGAAACTAAAAGAAGATGATAAGGTTATCGGTATGATCGTTGCCGAAGAAGATAAAATTGTTCTTACAATTACCGAGCTTGGCTATGGAAAAAGAAGTGAAGTTTGTGAGTATCGAGAGGTAAACAGAAGGGGAACCGGAGTTATAAACGTTAAGATTACCGAGAAAAACGGTCCTGTTGTTTCCGTTAAACTGGTAGAAGAAACTGATGAGTTTATTATTCTTACCAGAAAGGGAAAGATTTTACGAAGTAAGGTCGAAACAATTAGCGTTCTTTCAAGAAACACTCAAGGGGTTCGTGTCATGAAGCTGGATGAAGGTGATTTGGTATTAAATATTGCTACAATTAAAGAAGAGTTTCAGGAAAAAGAAGAAGAAACAGAAGGCACCGAAGAAACAGACGCAACGGCTACAACGAATGTTGAAACAACAGAAACGGTTGCCGAAGAAACAAAAGAAGAAAAAGATAACGGAGAAGAGTAAGGTGAACGAAATAGACAACCACGAAATAATAAAGGCTCGATATAAACCTGGTTGTATCTGTAAAGGTATTAAACTCCACAAAATTCTTGAAGCTGTCGCAGCCGGCTGTCGCAGCTTCGAGGAAATCAAAAGCAAAACCAACATCGGTAACGGCTCCTGCCAAGGGAGAAGGTGCGGAGCAAAAGTCAAGGAAATCCTCGACAACCTCGACTAACCAACCAGCGGTTCAGCATGAGTCTACGTGCGTGAAAATGCAACCCCTGTTAGGATGAAGTGGTTACACTTCGATATACTTGACCTGTTAGCTCTTTAATTAAGTTTCTTCCTGATAAAAAAGCTTGTAGAACTTTCTTCCATCATTATCAATACCTCGTTCTATGAGGTTTTTGTTGCCGTGAATATAAACATGAAAGTTTTTGTCCAGCTTTAAAACACTTTTGAAAAACTTTGCCTGTTTTTTTACTGCTTGAGGGGCAATTTCGAAGTTATGAGAAAGTGGAATTTGGTCAACGGTTTCGTATTCATGACTAAAGTCCTTAAAGGAATCAACCAACTTAGGATCTCCTAGGATTTCCCGGTCAAATTCCTTTTGGTCAAAGCTGTTATTGGTTTTAAAGTAATCAATCGATTTATTTTCCAAGTCTATTTGATCGGTTTTTCCTACTTCAATGTCTTCCTTTAAGCTGTCAATAAAGTCCTTTGTGAGGTTTAGGTAGCTTTGAGTGTGATGGTAGCTATCGGCACATGGTTTTAATTTTAAAAAAATATCCTTCCAGTAATGTGCTTCATCTTTTTTGCTGACTTTATCCACAATGAGAACTTTATAGCCGGAATCCTTTTCTACATTTAAAACAAGACACCCCTTGTCAAGTTTTTCAATACTGACTCCGTCATCCCATTTTAGTTTGTAGCCTCCCTCATCATCAATGAGTTGAATAAAGGAATGTTTTTTCTCGGCTTTGAAAAAGCCAACCGCTTCCACCAAGTCATCCTCATATAAAATGTCTTTAAAAAATGAGACATAAAAATCGCCAGGCTTTATATTGGGATGGTCGGAAGAATGATAGAGGTGTTGTGCAATATTCTGGCTCTGTTCATGAAAGCAGTTTTCATCATCAAATATTTTCGAACAAAAAGAAAATACAGGGTTGAGGGTAACATCACCGTTAGAAGAGGTAAAGGTATAAAATTCTTCCACTTTAAGACTTGAAAGAAAGTATTTTTTTAAAAGGTCGTGTAACTTAACATCAAGAATGTCGTTAGGTTTTGATGAAAGAGAAAGTTCCTCCTGATTGGCTTTGTTTCCAACCTTATGAGCAGATACTTTTTTAATAAAACTGTTTTTGTAGTCTATGGCCATAATTTCGTTATATTGTTGTTGTAAAGGTTTTGCCTTTAATGAAAAGCTGAAGATATATGGCTTTTAGTCCCTTAAATCAAGCTTGATGTTATTTTTTAACATTTCAAGTAATGTATCTGATTTAACAGGTGGACTAAAGAGGTAACCCTGAAGAATATCGCAACCGTGGTCAATTAAAAACTTTAGCTGATCCTTATTTTCCACTCCCTCTGCAACAACTTTAAAGCCAAGGTTTTTTGCCATGGAAATAATAGTGTTTACAATTGCTGCATCACTCTTATTGGTTGCTACATCGTCAATAAAAGATTTATCGATCTTTAGGGTATCAATAGAAAAAAGCTTTAAATAACTTAGGGATGAATAGCCTGTTCCAAAGTCATCAATGGAAACCTTAATACCAAAATCGCTCAACTCCTGAAGAATCTGTTTAGACATTTCAGTACTTTCCATCATCATACTTTCGGTTATTTCGATTTCAAGCTGACTATTGTTGAGTTTGTTTTTTATTAACAAATTATTTATGTCTGCAACGAGTGTTGGTTGAAACTGAAGAGAAGAAATATTCACTGCCAATGAGAATTCACCAATACCATTGTCAATAAATGTTCGGGCATGGCTACAAGCCTCTTCAAGTATCCAGTCACCTATTTCCTGAATAAGCCCCGTTTCTTCAGCAATTTCAATAAAGTAAGCGGGACTTACCAAACCTTTTTCCGGGTGTTGCCATCGTATAAGGGACTCAGCACCAATGATTGCACCAGTCGTTAGGTTAACCTTTGGTTGGTAAAAAAGAGTGAATTCCCTGTTTTTAATTGCCTGTCTCAACTCATTTTCTACCATGATGCGCTCATAGGCCCGGGCATTGAGTATTGGACTACATACTTCGTAACGGTTGCCCCCCTTCTTTTTGGCTTGATACATTGCAGCATCGGCATTTTTCATAATACTATCAACATTTTCCCCATCAAATGGAAAAAGAGCGATTCCGATACTGGCCGTAATGAAAAGAGATTTATTATCAATTTCAAAAACCATTCTCAGCCGTTTGAGCATTTTTTCCGCTATTGCAATAGCATCATCTTCATGGTGAATATCGGGTAGAAGAATGGTAAAGTCATCACCACCTAACCGTGCTAATGTATCTCCCTTACTCAGACAGCTCTGCAAACGGATTGCAACATCCTGAAGAAGCTCATCTCCAATGCTATGCCCTAAACTTTCGTTAATGGTTTTAAAGTTTTCTAAATCAAGAAACATTACGGTAAGAAGGTCATTTTCAGTTTCAGATTTAATTATTGCATTAGAGAGTTTTTCATTAAATAAAATCTTGTTTGGCAGACCCGTAAGGTTGTCGTAATAAGCGAGGTGTCTCACTTTTGCTTCATTGAACTTTCTGTCGCTAATATCTCTAACAGCTCCTGTAAACATTAAATCACCCTTATTGTCGTGAAGAGCTTCTACCTTTACTTCAATGGGAAATACTGTTTTGTTTTTGTGGAGAGCTTCTAGCTCTATGCGGTTACTGATGATTTCTGACTTCCCTGTTTTTATAAGCGTTTTAACCGCATCCCGATGTTTTTTTCTGTAACTTTCCGGCATTAACATCGTAATACTGTTTCCCACCAACTCTTTTGCTGTATAGCCAAAAATTTTACAAAGCTCCTCATTTACAAAGCTAATAATTGAGCTGGTATTGATGGCAACAATGCCTTCCCAAATTGTATTTAATATTGAGCCGAGGTTTTGCTCAGTATATTGAAGTTCCTCCTCTACCTTTTTATACTCTTTTTCGAGTTCTTCTTTTTGTTGATTAATGATTAAATTAATATCACAAAGCATATCTCTATCCAACTTTAATGCAATATAGCTTTGTAAACGAGACCTTAAGCCTTCTTTATGAAAAGGACGGGTAATATAATCCGTTGCCCCAAACTTCAATGCCTGTGATATTTCGTCGGCACTGTTTCCTGTCATACAAAAGATCGGAATATCTTTAGCGTTTGTCTTTATTTCCTTACAAACTTTGCCTGCAACCTCTTTGGCTACATCCAGCAAGATTAAGTCTGGTTTTATATCCTTGACATTATTACTATATTCACCTTTAATATCAGAAGTGTGAATACTATAATCTTTCATAGACAATGCCTTCTCCAGAAGCTGTTTCTCCTTATCATTGTCAGCGATTATCAGGATTGTCGGTTTTTTATTAAAGACTTTATTCATTTATGATAGTCATGCTATAAAATTTAAATAGTTCAATATTATAGACTTTTTTCTAAAAGCATCCAACACAATTAATAACACTTCCTGTAGCTTATAGTCGGGTTACGGAAATAACTTCCTCAAAAATGTTTGCACAGGTAATTGTTGACAGACCTCTCAAAAGTACATATACCTACGTTGTTCCAGAAAACTTTCTTCATTTACTTACGGTAGGCTCCTTTGTTAAAGTCCCTTTTGGAAAAACCTATGCTAAAGCAGTTGTGTTGCACCTTATTGAAAAAGTTGAGGAAACTAAATATAAAATTAAATCCATTTCTGATGTGGAAGAGCATATTCCACCACTTTCGAGTGAACTTTTAAAGCTTTTTAAATGGGGAGCCGACTATTATCACTCGACCTTAAGTGAAATGATTTTTTCTTCCGTTCCTGGTGGAGTAGGAAAAAAGCCCAAGTTAAATAAAGCTCTTTATATCAAAGATTTACATTCCTGTACAGAGTTTGTTGCCACTACGAGAGCAAAAAACCAAGTTGCACTGGTGAAAAAAATCATGGAATCACAGAGTTTGGTTCTTTTTTCCTACCTCAATTCTAAAGAAAAAGTTGCTTTAAAAGCTGTTGAGAAAAAAGGGTTGTTAGAAATAAAAGGGGTTGAGCGTTTTCTTGAATATAGAAATGAAACAAGCCTTTTTTCTCTTACTACCCTACAAAAAAAGGCATATCAGGAAATAAATACAAACCTTTCAGAGTCTAACAAAGCTGTTTTTCTTTTACATGGAGTAACAGGGTCAGGTAAAACAAATGTTTATCTTCATTTAACCGACGAAGTTTTAAAAAAGGGAGGTTCTGTTTTAGTGTTGCTCCCTGAGATTTCATTGTCCTATCAAATATTTAAACGGTTTCACGAACAGTTTGGCGATTTAGTAACGATGATTCACAGCGATATTGACGGCAGAGAAAAATCATGGATTTGGGAACAAATAAATAAAGGAAAAATCAGAGTGGTTGTTGGAGCCCGCTCCTCTCTCTTTGCTCCATTAAACAAACTCGGTCTTATTGTCATTGACGAAGAGCATGACAGTTCCTTTAAACGAGATGAAAGCCCTCCCTTTAATGCTCGTGATATGGCAGTGGTTAGAGGAAAATTTGAAGGTGCAACGGTTGTTTTAGGGTCGGCAACCCCCTCATTGGAAACGGTACATAACGTAAAAGTAAAAAAATATCGCTATCTGTTAATGGAAAAGCGGGTAAACAAAAAACCTCTTCCGGAAACAAGTATCGTAAACCTCTCAGGCGAGTTCAAAAAAGGTATTCGGGAATCGCTCCTTTCTCAAAAACTGTTAAATGAAATTACTAAAAACCTTCATAATAAGGAACAGA
>JADGAW010000072.1 GCA_015231815.1 Nitrospinota bacterium | reverse complement strand
TACGTACCTTTTCCCTATCATTCTTTCTGCTTTTTTTGGTGTCTTGTTACCAAAAGTTGCCCGATTTACCGAACTATCACAATTTCGTCAATATATTAAAAGTTCCCTCAAAGTTTCATTTGTCTTCATTCTTTTATTCTTCCCCATACTATTTTTTGCAGAAGAGTTCATTCTCTTTTTATTCAGTGAAAAATATCAGAATACGACACACATTTTCCAACTCCTTGCCATAAGTAAACTAACATATGCCGTGAGTATGGTCTTACATATTTCTCTTGTTTCGATGAACAAACCACATATTATTGCAATTACCGACTTTATAAAACTCATGGTTTTTATTGGAGGTTGTTATCTTACAATACCACTATATGGAGAAATTGCTCCGGCAATTGTTACCTGCGGACTAGAATTCTTTGCAGTTGTTTTTCTTCTTATCTATGTATTTTCTCATTTAAAAAAGGAGAAAGAGGTCTTTCATGACGATGTTAACAAACAGGAGTAAAAAATGAACGACTATTTTATTTGTTTTTTCTTGTAATACTGACACTCAATACCTGAGTTTCGAAATGCATCTTGGGAGGGAATACCTTTCGTTTTAAACCCCATTGCTTTGCATCCTCTTGGGAATTTTTCATCCCAGGTTACATAAAAATGAACGCACTTGAAACAATCTATTTTTTCCGGCATAAAAGTTGTTGTTTATTTTGTCGTTTTCCGGAAGGGAAAAACCGTTAGGATATATTCTTTTTCGATACGACCTGTGGGAGAAGTTCTCTTATTTCTTTTAACGGAAACTTCAACTTTTTCAGGAAAAAGCAACAGGTTCCCATTATCATTCCAAATCCACTATATAAGTAAAAAAGAGAAACCATACATAAAGCTTTAATGACAAAAATGAAAGATTTTTCCTTATAAATAAAATGAAAAAATTTTATATTCAAGAGATAAACAATCACAAAAAAAGAAAGAATTAAGGGAATTGTTGTTGAAATACTTTGGAAGAAAATTGCAAGTAAGAGCAGGAAGGTAATAAGAACCCCAAATTTATTACTGCTTTTTATGTTCAGGTCAGATGACATAACATTGTTTCTAAGCATTATTTTCGTCCATGGAATTGCCCTATTAAAAAGGTCTGTCTTTACCAAAGAAAAAAAAGTGAGCTTTTTAAGGTGTGTGACCTGAATGCTTTTATCGAGATAAATCTGGTAACCTTTTTCTTTCATCCTATATCCAAGGTCAATATCTTCAATACTGCCACAATCAAATTCTTCCTCAAACCCATTGAGTTCGAAGAAGGTTTTTCTGTATATAGCCATACAACCTGTCCAGAGAGTACTTGCTTCACAGTGGGCATTCTGATGGGTAAAGTGGTGGAGAAGGTTTTTATATTGTGAAATGAAGTTTTTGACCGGAGTGGTCTTCTGATAAGAGCCAAAAACCGCTGAATAGGTTTCTCTCTCAACCAAAGAGAGTTGAATTGAAGCTAAGGTGTCTTCTTTTAAAATAACATCAGCATCTGTGAAAAAAAATATTTCACCACGAGCATGATTTGCCCCCAAATTTCTTGCAACAGCACAACCAGAATTCTTTTTAAGGTGAAAAACAGAGCAATCAAACTCTGCTGCAATTTTTGCAGAATCATCTGTTGATGCATCGTCAACCACAATTACTTCAAAGGGTTTAAAGGAGTTGTTAAAAACAGATTTAAGACAACTCCTTAAACTTTCTTCACCGTTATAAACCGGAATGATTACTGATATTTTTGGGTTAATCAATTGAATCACCTGTTAATTTAATGTCATATGAACCTTATCGGTAAGTACCGAAGGAGAAAGAGGGTCTTCTTTTTTCAATAGGAAGACCCAATCTCAATAGAGGAAAAAGTTAATTCTCTTTCCAGTTTGAACCACCTGCTTTTGGTACGGAAAAACCACCTTTTGTGCCACTACCTAAATCATAGTTTGTTGGATCATAGTCATAATTAGTAGGGTCATAACCACTAACTGATGTGGATGCCTCCAACTCTGTTTCAGTACATGCACCGGTATGATCATAGGAATGATTTCCCGTGTGAGAACTTACCGCAGAACTGCCCACTGAAAGAGTTTTACAACTTTGCCCTCCTAGCCCTGGCGGACAGTGACAAATAGTTGTTTTACTCCCAGCATAGGAAATTCCGGTAAATAAGAATAGACAAGAGAAGACAAGTGGTAAAAACAAAACTTTACGCATAAAAAATCACCTCCTTTATAGTATTTTTCTATTATACACAATAGTAAAGTTTCTTAATATTTGCACTATCATTTCAATGTTAAAAAGTCATTATGGGTTACGCTAACACTATTAATGAGTATCGACTGTCCCAAAGCTGATGTAACAGAGTTTTCATAAATGGAATAGTTAAGATTAGACTCAATAAGCGTAGCACATGTATTATCGTCATAAATATCCACGTTGGTCATAGCACCATCAGACCATTTACAGTTTTTAGAAGCTGCCTGGCAAATGGCATCATTTAAATCCCCCACCTGACTCAAGAAACGATCAACAATAGAGTCAATATTGACAACCATCATAGAAAACACTTCCGTAGCTGCATACGTATTTGACGTAGTTGAACGAGCAGAAGTTTGTTTTTCAGTTGCTGACCATGGTCGATAATAGTTTCCGGAACCAGCCTCATCATTTTTAGGAAAATAGAGCCCTTCAAAACAGGTTGCACCAGTTCCACTGAGTTTTGCCCCAGGAACTCTCACCACCTCAATTAACCCGGCAATAGTATTTCCAGAAGAATCTGTTACACCTGTTAAGGTTGTACAGGCAGTATCAGCACCACTTCTGTCAATGCAGGTAGTGGAGGCAGTTTGCCCCTCAATTTCCGTTCCTTCATCACTTGAGCCGTTATTTCCTAACATAAACGTATAGGGTGTATCGTCCAAGGTACCACTCCCACTGGTTTCAGTGTCATTATCATACCGCTGGGCTATACCAAAAAGATAATTCACCCCTCCACTTTCTTTAAAAATTAACAACGCATCCCCTTCATATGTATCGGTTATAACTCCTTCAATTGGTTCGCCACTTAATGCCGGATTATTACTGCCTCCATTATTGGGAGGTTCATATGTAGTATCAACCGTTGCTGAGTTTGGATTATAAGCATCGCAGGCACCACTGCTTTGATAACAATCTTTACCTGATGCATAAGGTTTTTCCTGAAAGAAGAAAAGGTTATTCCCAAAAACAAGACGCACATCACTGGTTATTGTTTTACCTGAATAGGTAACGTTAGCATTCGCAGTAGCATCAGGAAACCTGATGGTAAAAAAATTAGGCTTCGATGGATTAACATTCGTAATTGAACTACTGTCGAAGTTATATCTATAGTTCCCCAAATGATCCCTTGGATAGTAAACATTACCACTACTGTCTTGCCTCGGATAATAAACCCCCTCCCAAACGGGGGCTTTTAGTTTTATACATGACTGTAAACTTCCTACAACAACATTCGCATAAAACACATTAGAGGTATCTTTATCCCAACCACCATTTCTCCACTGTAAAGCACCACAGGAAGTTTCTGCAAACTGATACCAATTCGTATCATCAGTGAGAGTAGTTCCCATACGAACAAAATAAGCATTAAACTGTGATTGAACCCAATTATATTGGGTGAGTAAATATGCACTTGTGGAACCCATTTCCATTTGAGGCTGATTATAGGTGGCTGTAGCAGGATCATAGATGTAAAAATTGGGATTTCCATAATAAAAAACCTGAGATTTAAACCATTCAAGCCCCCCATCAGCAACAAAAACTTCGTTTGTATTATCTTTAACATTTCTGCTTATCTGAATATCTGTAGTAGAAGATAAGATTGCAGACATTCCTAAAACAAGCATTAACCCTAACATTAAAAGGGTTGTAATTAAGGCAATGCCTTTTTCCTCAGCAAAGTTTACACTCATTTTTAATTGTGTAAAAGCTTCATTAAAGTGTTTAGCACCGAAAGAATTTCTTTTCTTATAAAGCATAGCCTCTAATTTTTGTTGTTATTGAACCTGAGTAAACGAGGTATTCTCCAGTTTTTGGATTTTTTGTATCAGACCTTACCGTTAAAGTCATTTTTACCATTGCAATTTTTGCCACTGCAGAACTTTGCTGTACCCAATATCCTAATGAAGAAGAATATCTCAAACTCAAAGATTGGTTTGGAGATAGGGTAACGGTACTTCTTCTCAAACGAAGGTTAGAACTGGTCAAGGTATCAAGATCCTGAAATGTTATCGGGTAACTCCCCGTATTGGTAACAGTAACATATTGTCCATCAGTCGTTCCATCAGCAATAGTTGGAGCACTTGACAATTCAATTGCAGAAGCAGAACCAATTACCTCAATATCGTTTGAAACAGAGATACTGTCTGTTGCTGTCAGGGTTTGTGTAGAACCTTTTGATGATACAGGAACTGAAAGAATCCCATCGGAAGAATCACAAAATATACCAGTAGTATTGGCTGTTCCACAGGTTGTTGAGGTCGTACTGGTAATTGTTTCCAGCTCTCCTTTGTCATCTTTCGTTCCATCCCCATCATTATCAGAATTATCTCCCAAGTTATCAGTTTCCTTATCCGTTCCACTTATTTCACCGGTATCTGCAGTTGATATATCAGTAAAGCCCGAGTTACTTGCATCAAGGTAGTAGGTAACATCAAAGCTGGTAACATTGTCAATAATCTCATTGGAGTTATATCCATCACCGTCTGATTGAATCGTATAGAGATAAAGTTTAAATGAGTCTGAGCTACTACTTCCCTTTAAACTAATCGTTCCTGTTTTTGCATAGGCTGGAGCACAGGAGGGAGAACATGCGGTTGTCCCTGCATCGGTATATGTGCCAACGGAAAAGGCTTTCAAAGTATCACTGGAACTTGTATCAGTTAAGCCGATAATCATCACTTCATCGTTGGTAATCATATCCGTAACTGTAGCAGAATCATCTCTATTATATTGGAATGCCAAGACAGCAAAAGAACGACCAGAACCAAGAGTTGTATTATCATTGAAAGCATAAAGAACTGGTGTTGAGTAAGTTTGATTTACCCCCGAACCAGCCATTCTAACTTCACCTGCTAATAAATCAAGAGCAGACCTTACTTTTCCCTGCAAGGCAAGATACTGATCTGCAATATGGTATTCCTTTCTCTGGTCAACCAGCATTTTTACCGACCCCATCATGATAATTGAAAAAACAGACAAACTAATCATCAATTCCAAGAGGGTAAAGCCAGAATTATTTTGTATCTTCTTCATCATTAACTCGCTGACTTTAAGGTTGTAAATGAAAGAGACTTAGCTCTTCCATAATATTGCCAACTTACCGTAAGAACAATCTTAACGAGGTTATTATCTGCACTATAGGAGTCACTTGTTGCATGAGCAGAATCATCTATTCTTGAGCAATTCCATGCTACAGTGAATTTATTGAAATATGTGGTTGGATCAGTATGAGACAAATAGGTTAAATCGCTCCCAATAACATACACGCTATTCTCAAAATCATAATAATAAGTATCTCCAAGAAGGTCTTCTAGCTTATAGGTTGCCAAATTTACCGCTAAGATTTGATCCCGACTTAGGAGAGATGCATCACGAAAGTTAGACATCATTTTGAAGGTTGCTAACAGTCCAACGGTCATAATGACTATTGCCAGCATTAGTTCAACAAGGGTAAAACCCCTTTCATTTGTTGAGACAGGTTTTAAGGCTTTCCAACAAAAAGTAATCATGTTTATTTTATTTGTATAGTATTGAATACACTTTTCTCATTTTGGGTAAAGAATGTCTCCTTTGCAAGTTCCTCACCAATTTATTTTTAAAACGATGTTCATCTAATATTATGCAACAAAGGAAAGGAAAATGCTCTAATAAATCAATACTTTGCAAAGTCTATTAAGCACACACTCAAACATACTTTATTCAAAAAGTACCCATTTTGATTTAAAATCAATTTTCAATCCTCACTTCTCACTCCTCCCTTCAGGTTTTTTATTGTCGAAATGATAATATATTCAATTCTCATTATTCAACTTTTTACTCATGATTTCAGGCTATGCTTCAAATATCGACTGAGTTCTTTACCGGAAAAACCGCCACAGTTTATGAGGGGAATAATGCAGAACAAACCCCGTCATTGCTTCTGCATATATGTTGTGCTCCATGTTCTCCATACATATTACAGGAATTAAAAAAAAACTTTAGTCTATCCTGCTTTTTTTACAATCCCAACATTCACCCCGAAGAAGAATATGACTTTCGCTATAAGGAACTTGTTGCTCTAACAGAAGAATACGGATTACCTTTAGAAAAAGGGAGCTATAACACTAAAGCTTGGTTTGCTTTAAATGGAAAGCTTGGAAACTTACCGGAAAAAAGTGAACGCTGCGATAACTGTATTCAACTTCGACTGGAAACTGCCGCAAAAAAAGCTCAAGAAGAAGGATTTGATTTTTTTTCCACAGTTTTATCGGTAAGTCCTCATAAAGATGCAGAAAAAATCAATCTAATGGGAAAAAATCTCTCAACAAAGTATGGTATCCCCTTTTTATATGCTGATTTTAAGAAGAAAAATGGTTTTCTTAATACATTAACCTTATCTAAGGAACTTAATTTACAACGACAAAATTATTGTGGTTGTACTTTCAGCAAAATGCGTACATTAGAAAAAATGATGACAAAGGTATAATGCTACTTCTTTAAAAAAACAACGATTAAGATGATATTATTGGATGAAAAGAAACTGTTAAAACAACTTCTGAGTAATGTTAAAGAAGAAAATGATAAATCGCTTGTAACAAAGGCATACGAGATTGCAGACAAGTATCATGGCGATGCCAGAAGAAAAGCAGGCGGTAAATATATTGTTCATCCACTTCAGGTAGCTCTCATTATTGCCGAGAGGTTTCAATACCCTGACCCTATATTAATTTCTGTTGCACTGCTTCATGACCTTGTTGAAGATACTGAATTAACAATAAAAGACATCGAGAAAGAGTTTGGTGAAGAAATTGCCAATTTAGTTGAGGGTGTGACAAAAATCGATAAAATCACCTTCTCAAGAAAAAATATTCTCAACGAGGAAAACTCCAAAAAGCTCATTCGTTCTGTTGCAAATGACCTCAAAGTAATGGTCATAAAACTTGCCGACAGAATGAACAACCTTTCTACTCTTAAAGTTTTTTCTCTGGAAAAAAGAAGAAGAATTGCAAAAGAGAGCATTGAGTTTTTCTCTCTCTTTGCCAAAAGACTTGGCATTTTTGCCGCATATACTGAAATTACCGATAATTCTCTTCTTCATATTTATGGAGATAGACTCAGAAAACTTAAGAAAAAAATTGATACTCGCCTCAAAGAGGAAGAACCCCTTCTCAAAGAACTCCTTTTTTCCGTACGTGAACTTCTGGACGAGAAAAATGTAAAGGCACAGATTAATTTTCTCGAAAAAGGAACTCACTCATTTTATGATTTTGAACGAGAACAGTTAATTGAAAATATTGGCACTGAACGCTCTCTTTACAGAATTGTTGTCATTGTCGAAAATAAGATTGACGCATATACTGTTATGGGAATTGTACATTCAAAATTTGCTCCCATTCGTAAAAGTATTGTCGATATGATTGCAACTCCTAAGAGAAACGGTTTTCAGTCATTATTTAGCCATATTAAATATCAGGGGAAAATCTTTCAGTTTCAATTCAGAACAAAAACCATGGATGAAATCGGACATCTTGGCGTAATTTACTACTGGAAAAAATATGATTATTTTTCCACTCCAAGTTATTTCACTGAATTCAAGGAAATATTGCTCAAACTATCTGAAGAGGGAACCCACGGTATTGCCGACTCCACCCTGAACTTATCAGAGAAAGCGAAATTGTTGTCTATGTTGACGATAAAGCCTACCATATGCACGAAGGAGATAAAATCATTGACCTTGCCTATGAGGTAAATCCAGAGATGGGTGAAAACTGCACCGGTGGTATTAATGAAAATAAAAAACTTTCCGTTTATAAAAATATTAGAGATGGGCAACAATATTCTTTAAAATTTGACCCTTCAAAAATTTCTCTTAAAAATGACTGGCTTCTACACGCAAAATCGGCCAAAGCAAGACCATTAATTCAAAAGTGGCTTTCAACCAGAAGAAAATCTAAAGGGGTAATCGTTGGTGAAGGAATCATTCAGCACTACTTGAAATTACTGCAAATTGATCAGGAAAAATTCAAAAATTCAGAAACCTTAACAAGCTACTTTGACCTTAATAATATTGACATGAGTGAGCTATATTATAGGATTGCCACGGGAAGCACTAAAGTTCAGGAACTCTTTTACTATTTCGATGATCCTGAAACCTATAAATCAATTTCAAGATCTCGCTTTAGTAAAAAACTCCTCAAAAGTATAAATAAATATAAAAAGTTTGAGTATATTGTCAACGACGTTGAAGATTATTTTATCAAGTTTTCCGGCTGTTGTATTGCCCTGCCAGAGGCAAGAAACTCCAAAGGTTTGTTAACTCCTCGTGGAATTGCAATTCATACGGCTGAGTGTAAAAACTATCAGTCAAATTATGAAAAATATTCCAACAACATTGATATCAAATGGAACTTAAAGAAAAACGAATATGAAACAGCAATACATTTAATTCTCGAAGATAAAATCGGTGCTTTAAACCTTCTTTTTTCCAAAGCCACAAAATATAAACTCAGCGTCGATACAATTGTGACAAGAAAAACAGCAAGTGAGATGAATGTAGCCATCTCATTTAAAACAGATGGTTTCAAAAGGTTAATTAATTTTGTCGATGACCTTATTCGATACCCGGAATATCTTCAGTTAACCGGAAGGACAATAAAAGTTCTTTAGAAGTAATTTTGAGAAAGAAGTAGCTTTGACTTTTTCGAAAATTCAAAGTTTATGCAGAAATTTATTTGCTTTGCGTTCTTTCTTGGACATTCTTTTGGGATTACCTTTTTTCTTTGTGGAAATGGGTCTTCTATATGCATCATCATTATCATCTTCCTTAACAGTTCCACCCATCAAAAGAGACATGGTAACTTTAGCATCAAACTCCTGAGGTGTTATTGATTCTGCTCCATTATTCTCTACAAAATCCCTAATTTCCCTGTCAGCTGTAACAATCAGATCGCCATAATCAGCTATATCCATAATGACATCGTCGGCTTTTTCTCCCTGCGCAGAAAAAAGCACCTTTATTCCCTGCTGCGAGTTATTACTCCTATACAGGTTATATGAATCTGTTCCATCAAAAACAACTGTAATAGTATTGGGCTTGTATTTTCTGTATTGTGCAAGTCTGTCAATGATTTTCTCCCGTCCCCTTTCAAAGTCTGGTATAGAATCCCCGCTTTTTTCTAAAAGAAAATGAAAATAATTGTAACCATCAATAATTATGTTCATAGGGTAAATATATATTCTGAAAATTTAAATATTTTAACGTCATTATTTCATGATAGTACAGGTTACATAAATAATTATGCAGCTATACTGAAAACGAGAGATAGAGTCTTGTGATTGATAGGACAAGCATTGAACTCATTCTCAGAAACGGCTTTGAGGCAGCCGTTTCTTCCGAGGTCAACTGAACAGCACCTTCA
>JADGAW010000071.1 GCA_015231815.1 Nitrospinota bacterium | reverse complement strand
CAATTCACCATCTGTCTTCTCTTTTTCTTCAATATGCTCTTTCCATTGGGTACCCAAAGCAAGGATTCTGTTCGTCACCTGAGAATAAAAGTAACTCAAGTCTGCAAGGTTAAGGAGTATGAATAAAATAATAAATGCTTTTTTATTTATGACATTTTTGTAGTAAAGAAAAGTAAACGTAAAAAAAAGAAGAAGTATCAGGTATGTTAATAATTCATTCAATTGACTATAGTAGAATGGAATAAGAAGAAAAAGGGTCACAAGCTTAAATAGTACCAGCGAGACAGTTGCCCACATGAGAAATTTAAACAGTTTTTTTCTTTCTCCCTTGTCGCCAATAAGCTCTTTAACTCCCATCACTGCCAGTGCTGAAATTGACAATAAGAAAAGAGGAGAGAATGTTTCTTTTACATCGATAAACCGTAAAAAGGGAAAAATAAAGTCAAAACTTTTTTGAATAATATTTTCGTGATTCCTAAAATCTCCGAAGGAAGTCATTTCCAGAAAAACACCCAGACTCAGAAATATAAAAACTTTCTTATACCTGTTGTTACTAAAAAATAAGGCAATGATAATGAGCAATACTGAAATAATACCAAGGTACTGTGTCATTTCAGAAGGATAAACTGCACTGGAAGTCGTATATGGATTAATTTCTGACCTGTATGAAAATAATTGTTGCACCTCTTTATAGCTTTCAACAATATAAAACTCAAACATTGGCTCATTTTCTTTCACAAAAAAGAATTTATATATATCTGGATGTATAAGGTTCAAAAGGTTACCAACACTATTAAAAATACTTTTGCCTTTATAAGACTCTTTACTAAAGGTATCATTAACATATAAAGTCGGGCGATATTTGGGAAAGCCCTTGAGATTTTGCATTATGCGAAGACTTGGTAAAACCTCAGTATTTTTATCCTTATAATCGACTAAATACACAGATAAAACAGGAATAAGCATTAAAAATAAAAGGAACGTTAATAAAACACAGGTCAATATATTTTTTTTCTGAGAAAAAAACGTTGTAAGGGTTGAGAAAGGAAAGACTCTAAAGAGAAATATACTTATGAAAAAGAGAAAAAAATAAAAAAGAAAATAAGAGGGGATATATATGTTTGCAATAATTCCACAAAGGAGAGTAAAGATTAAGAGCAGATGATTAATATTCCGTTTATTCATATTCTCCAGAATATAAATTACGGTAAGGAGAACAAAAGGAGTTAAGTAAGAACCGTTCAGACCCCCATTTTGTCTAAAGAATGTTGGTGTGACTGCTATCATGAAAATAAATGTCCCCCAAAAAGCTGACTTTTGGCATTCAACAACCTTGAGAAACAAGTAGAAAACCCCGGTAATGAAAACAAAAACTCTTAAAAGGAAAAAGAGTGTGTATCCATCAAACGTACTTAAACCTAATGATTGGAGAAATATTGGGAGAAATATAATAGGATCCAGAAGTCCAATGAGAGATATTGCCAGATAAAAAGGCTGTCCACATAAAGTATAGAAATCCCAAAGAGGGATTTGTCCATGAACAATCGATTCAGAAAAGTATTTATACAGTCCGTACCAGTTCAGAGAATCATGAATTAAGTGGTACTTCTTTAAAACAAAGAAATTGATGTTAAAAATAAAAAAAGCACCATAAAGTAATAAGAGCCAAAAGATATTGTTATCTTTAAATCTGTAAAGAGCTGAAGAAGAAAACATATTCTATTTTTTCCAAGGTATTGAACCGACTCACAGTGCATAGAGTATAGAACCCTTCTTAAGCTTAATTCAAGGAAGGTGAGGAAATCGGTTTTGAATAATTATTCTATTTTATTTAAGACGATAAACATTAATGCTTGTTCGAACATGGTAATTATTTTCTGCCAGAACTCCAGATAAAACATTTTTTCCTGAAAACAATCTATTCGGATAAGCACTATTATGAAAAATTGGACAATGAAGAGTTTCTGTCACCAAACCTCATAACATTCTCGTTTAATTTTGTACTATTTTACAACCTTTTTATCATTTTAATAAGACGGGAAGACTATTTGTGAAGGGATACATGAAGGTTTTATTTCATGTTTTTCTTTAAGAGAAAATTGTGATTAAGAAGAGAAAGAGAGAGTTTTAAGCAAAAAAAAAGCGGCACACATTGCTGTGTGCCGCTAAAAACTTTGGAGAGTTTTTGTTTAGAACTTTAAGTTCATGTTAACTTGGAATCTTCCAATATCTCTTGTTGGCTGCATGTTTGCACTACCAGTAAGTCCATTGAAAACACCAGCAGCTCCACTATCTTCAATGTATGTCATCCAATAGTATCGGGCATCAAATGCAACGTGTTTGTTGACTTTATAATCAGCCTGCAGACGATAACCTCTCCAGTTAGTAACTGGTCCTGGAAAATTATCCTGAGTCAGAATACCATCAGCTGGTAAAGAGAACGCTTCAACATAGTAGTAATAAGCTCTTAACCCAAGAGCTTCTGTGAAGTTGTATCGACCTTGAGCAGTCCATGCTCTATCAGCAGTAGCAGCATTGGAATCATAATATTCACCAGCAACTAACCAACTATCACCTTTAAAACGAAGTCCTGCCTGAAATCCGTTTTCAGCAACGTATGTCTTTGCTCCTGCAACACCATCATTAATAGTAGCCCAACCAAGATAAAGGGTAGTTTTTATATCAGCATCAAATGTGTAAGCACCATTGACATAAAACATCTCCTGATCGTTTGTTCCGGCATTTTCCCAGCTATTTTCAGTAACTAAAACGTATGCAGCCATAGCCTTTATACCATCCTTGTTATCATACGCTACTGCAATACCTTCCGGGTTAATATCACCATCCATTATTAACTCAGTAAATTTAGTTGCTGGAAGTCCGAATTTACCAAATAACACTGTTGTGTGAATATCAGTAAAGTTATAGCCAATATTAACTTTATCAAGTTTTAATGGACCATTATTTAAGTTTCCTGTAGCGATTCCAAGATCTTCATGTGGAGAGTTAATATTAGTTCCTCCGCCGGAAGCTACTCTGAATTCACCAAACCAGTTCTCTGTTACATGTGCTTTGGCACCAAATCTTGCCCTGACTCTATGTCTGTCTCTCTGTCTTTGTTGTGAAGTAGATGAACCCTGACCTCTGTTCTGTGTTTCATATTCATACCTGTATCTTAAATCTCCACCCCATTTAACTGCATCACTGTCTCCTGCCTGAGAAAACTTACCTTCAATGGATTCAGCAAGTGATGCTGCAAGAGTTGATTTTTCCTCAACCTGCTGCAATCGTGCATCTCTCACATCACTTTTTCCTTCAAGCTCATTAATACGAGACTGCATGGTTTGCATTTTGGATTCCAACTGCTTCACAACCTCTTGAAGCTTTTCGTTGTCACCCGCTACTGCATTTTGTCCTCCTAAAAGGAGAAAACAACCTGCCGCAATGATACTAAACGTACGTTTCATAATACCTCCAAAAAATAAATAAAAAAATTAAAACAGTAAAATGTTAATAAATGTATAAAACTGAACGGTATTTTACCGATGAAATATTACAGGATTATTACATAACGATTAAGCTTAAGAATAAAGTCTTAAATTATCTATTTTTTGTAATATTTTTGAAGAATTGACTCAATCACAACCTCAATATTTTCGACGAAGGATTCCATCGTTCCTCCGGTTGTGGAAGGAGTAATAACAAGTGATTGGTTAATTATTATTGTTGGGGTCTCATGAACATTTAATTCATCGGCAAGGGCAAGAACTTCATTTGTTTTTCGTACCATTAAAGGATTGTCAGCATTTTGAGAAAACTTATTTGCCAAGGTAAAGTCGCTGGGCAACATTGCGATAATTCTTTTATCAAAAATATTTACCTGATCCTGAAAATTAGCATCAAATATCATTTTTCTGAATTCTCTCTTTTGTTTTTCGTTGCCATCAAACATAAGATAGAGAAGAGCCGGATAGTGGGTTTGCTTTCCCCAGAAGATAGGATAAGTATTGTAGTCGATTTTATTCCCAAACTTTTTTAGAATTCTTTCCTCACCTGTTTGCAAAAATTTATAACAATGGGTACAGGAGAAGTTGAAGAACTCAACCACTTCCAGTTTCGGGTATTTCTTGAATTCCTTTACTCCCTTTACATAATCAAATTTTCCTTTTATGTCAGGTAAATAACCTGCATAAGCAGTATTAAGAAAAAAAAGAAAAAGTATCGTAAAGAGAGAAAGGTATTTTTTCATTATAGTTATTCTTACTATTCTCGTGCTTCGAGTGCTTTTTTACTTAATTTAAGTTTACCTCTATCAAAACCCAGAAGTTTTACCATAACGGTATCGCCTTCTTTCAGAACATCTGAGACTTTCTCGGTTCGTTGATGAGATATTTCTGAAATATGAAGAAGTCCCTCAGTTCCTTTAAAAATTTCAACAAAGGCTCCAAAGTCAACGATTTTTTTAACAATTCCATTATAGGTTTCTCCAACTTCTGGAGATTTTGTTAAATCCTTAACAATTTGAACAGCTTTTTCCGTTCCAACTGAATCACTGGAGGCAATATTTACCACACCGTCGTCATTAATCTCAATAGTAACACCACAGGTTTCCTGAATTTCACGAATTGTTTTTCCGCCAGAACCGATAATATCCCTGATTTTATCTTTTGGAACGGTTAGTGTCGTAATTCTTGGAGCATCTTTATGAACATCTGTGCTGGCATCAGTTATAACTTCCTCCATTTTCGAGAGAATATGTAACCTTCCCTCTTTTGCCTGATTAAGTGCTTTCTCAAGAAGTTCCCTGCTTACAGAAGTTATTTTAATATCCATTTGTAAGGCGGTAATTCCTTTTCTTGTTCCACAAACTTTAAAATCCATATCACCTTCATGGTCTTCAATTCCAAGAATATCAGAAAGAACAGCAGCTTTATCACCTTCACTAATTAATCCCATAGCAATTCCTGCAACATGACCTTTTATCGCAACTCCGCCTTCCATTAATGCTAAAGAAGAACCACAAACAGTCGCCATTGAAGAAGAACCGTTAGACTCTAGAACTTCGGAAACGAGACGAATCGTATAAGGGAAATTACCATGATCAGGAAGAATCGCTTTAACAGCTCTTTCTGCAAGAGCTCCATGACCAATTTCTCTTCTTCCGGTAAAACCGACTTTTCCAACTTCACCAACACAAAAAGGAGGAAAATTGTAATGAAGAAGGAACTTCTTGGTTCCTTTACCATCAAGATTGTCCTGCATTTGTTCGTCTTGTCCAACACCAAGAGTTAAAACAGCCAAAGCTTGTGTTTCACCTCTGGTAAATACTGCTGAACCATGAACTTTAGGAAGAACTCCAAGTTGAATGGAAATATCCCTGATTTCATTTAATGCTCTTCCATCAGTTCTTGTTCCTTCATTAAGAATCATGTTTCTGATAATATCAGACTCAATAGAGCCAAAGATTGCACTAAAATCCGATGCATTTTTATCATCAGTTTCTTCTGTCACAAATTTTTCTTTCGCTGCATTTTTTACTGCTTTAATGGCAGCACTTTGTTCAAACTTACCCTTAACTAATAAAGCTGCTCTTAAATCATCTGAGATATCTGCTTTAATGGTTGCAGTAAAATTTTCATCATAGCTATACTCTTCAACAGTCATTTTTTCTTTTCCACATCTGCTTCTTAAATCTTCGATACTATCAACTATTTTCTTAATAGCTTCATGAGCAAAAAGAAGTGCGTCAATAATGATAGATTCTTCAAGTTCCTGAGCACCAGCCTCAACCATGACAATACCTTCATGAGTTCCAACGACGAGGAGGTCAAGTGGACTTTCAGATTTTTGCTCTTTAGACGGGTTAAGAATAAATTCGTTATTCATGTAGGCAACTCTTACTGCTCCTACAGGGTGAAGTAAAGGAATACTTGAAATATGCAGAGCAGAAGAAGCTCCTATAATTGCTAAAGTATCAGGAGAATTAACACCATCATATGAAAGAACTGTTGCCAAAACCTGGGTTTCATTTTTGAATTCTTTAGGAAAGAGTGGTCTGATGGGTCTGTCCATCATTCGGCACATTAAAATTTCCTGTTCTGCAGGACGACCTTCCCGTTTAAAAAAACCGCCGGGAATTTTTCCGGCAGCATATGATTTTTCTTTATATTCACAGGTTAATGGAAAAAAGTCGAGACCTTCTCTTTGTTCCTTCGCAGCACATGCAGTAACCAAAACAACAGTTTCACCTGCTGTTACAAGAACTGCTCCATCTGCCTGTTTTGCCAATACTCCTGTTTCAATCTTTAATGATTCGTTACCAAGCGTTATATTTACTTCTTGATGCATAATATTCCTTTTTTTGAAATTAATGGAAGGTCAGAAACAGGTTATTTCCTTAATCCGAGAGATTTAACAAGTTTCTGGTATCGTTCCATATCTTTTTTCTGCAGATAGGAAAGTAAACTTTTTCTTTGACCAACAAGGTTTAACAAACCTCTTCTTGAATGATGGTCTTTTTTATGTGTTTTGAAGTGTTCGGTAAGTTCTTTAATTCTGTAGGTAAAGATTGCAATTTGCACTTCAGGTGAACCAGTATCTTTATCGTTTGTTTTGTATTTATTGACTATTTCTTGTTTTGCTTCTGTTGTAATCATTATTTTTCTCCTAATATTCGTAAGTTAACTAAAAAGGGAGCGTATTTTACAAGAAAAGGGGAAATAAAACAATCAATTTCCACGAGGAAGTAATACAAAAGAAACTTCTGGCTTATTTCATGGGAAAAAAAGTTGAAACTTAAATCCTCTATTGCTTCTAAGCCCTCATTCTTTTGAGAACTTCTTCCATCTCACCTTTATCAAAAGCCCGAATGGCAGTTGTTGTTACATTACCCCAGGCATCAACCCTAAGAAGCAACGCTTTTAACGATTCATCATCTGGTGCATCAACAATATTAACAACATCATATTCACCAATAAGCCAGAAGATATCAAGGACTTCAATTCCATATTCTGCGGCAATTTCCTTAAATAAATCTGCTCGTTTTGTTGTTTCTTCTACTGTTTTTACCCCTTGTTGTGTATATTTTCCTAAAATCAGAAACTTTGCCATTGTTAACCTCCATATTTAGGTAAAAAGTCAATAACTCATTAATTTCCAAATAAACATTATACATTTAGTCGAATAATGCCAGAGCTTTAAGACAATTATTTCTGTGCTCTTCTCCACGACCAATTGAAATTTCCTGGTTTGGTAGTTTTAACCCATATTCATCCCCGGTACGTGAAAGCTCAGTTACCCAAAAACAAATACCAGAAAGTCGTAGTTCCTTATCCATTCCACCAAAGGTTTCCCAATCAAGCCAAACCTTACGATCCGTGTAGGCAACAAATTCCTTTGTATGAAGACCATGACCCCGTGCAAGGTTTTTCCAGGCAACATTTCTGAGGGAGTCTCCTGCTTGATATTTTCTCAGTCCAGAAAAATCATCTGCTCCTTCAAAGCGGTTCATTTGTGTTCCATCATCGGAGGAGACAAAAGTTTCAGGAATAGCACCCATTTTTACCGGACTGGGATAGACAAGACAACTCAACTCCAAATCAATCCACGTCCACGCCCTCAGCAAACCAACGGGATAGTTTGTTTCTACAAGTAATCTACCGGGGTTTATAACTCCTCTTTGTTTCGTTAAAAAACCAACCAACACTCGTTCTTCATTTTTCTCTGTAATATCAACCGTTTTCATCATATTCTCATTCCATCCCAAACGTAATGCCTCATAAGTTCGATCTCCATTTCTTTGAAGAACAATGGTAAAAAACGCTTCTTCTCCAGCAAAAACAGGTTGTACATTCCCGGAGATAAGAGTTAATCCATCAAGGTTCCTAAATGTATGCAAAATAGAAACAATAAAGAGGCTACTTAGAAGAAAAAATGAGGCAAAAAGCAGACTATTTTGATAATTAATTGCCGAAAGAAGAACAATAAGCAAAATAACCGTAAAAGCGTACCCTTCACGGGATGGAAGGATGAAGATACTCTTTTGAGTGAGGGTAATTGACCGAGAAGCTGGAATTCGTTTAGGCAGCCACTCACGAAACCACCATTTTTTCCATAATAAAAATGGAAATAAATAAGTTAATTTCTCTTTTAAGAACATGACGTGAAAATTTTATTATAAAAAAGAACCTTCTGACAAAGAAAAACCGTAGAGAGATAAGCAAAATTCCCAGATATTCTCTTAGCTGTCAATCACATCAACTTTAGAGAGAAGTAGCTGGGAAATTGATGAAGTTCCACCACCGCCATCCTGAATATAACCTCTTACCCGGTGTTCTACAACTGAAGGTAACACTGCCTGTACATCCTCTGGAATTACATGATTTCTTCCCTCTAAATATGCCCAGGACTGAGCACTCCTTAGTAGTGCCATTGAGGCTCTGGGAGAAAGTCCAAAGGCAATTTCAGGAGTGTTTCGGGTAAATTCAACAATTTTCTGTACGTAATCCAGTAAGGTGTCGGTGGCGTTAACCTTTGTTACCTCTTGCTGTATTGCTTTCAACTGTTCATCGTTAATACATCGTGTAATCCCTTCAATCATTTCATGCCTATCATTTCCCTTAAGTAATAATCGCTCTGCCGTTGGGTCTGGGTATCCCAAAACAATTCGCATAAGAAACCGGTCAAGTTGTGATTCTGGCAAGGGGTAGGTTCCTGCCTGAGTTGCTGGGTTTTGAGTTGCTATTACAAAAAAGGGTTCAGGCAACTTTCTTGTTTTTCCTTCTACGGTAACCTGTCGTTCTTCCATTGCCTCCAAAAGCGCACTCTGAGCCTTAGGGGTTGCTCGGTTTATTTCGTCGGCAAGAATAACTTGGGCGAATATTGGCCCTGAATGATAATGAAACTGTCCTGTATCTTTAACATAGACAGAAAAACCCAAAACATCTGCCGGAAGAAGATCGCTGGTAAACTGAATGCGGTTGTAGGAAAGCCCTAAAGCTTTTGCCAAAGCATGAGAAAGCATGGTTTTTCCCATTCCGGGGAGATCCTCGATGAGGAGGTGTCCTTTGGCAAAAAGACAAGCAAGGGCAAGACGGACTTGATGCTCCTTACCAAGAATTACCTTTCCAATTTCAGCAACTGCCTCTTCAATATGTTTTTGCATTTTTTTAAGTGAACAGTAAAAAGTGAAACGTATCCAGTGTATTATTTTTCTTCTTCATCTTCTATCGTGTCTTTCCAAGATTGCTATTAGAACGTAAATTATAACGTACCGCCCCTCTTAGAAATACTACTTCCTTTTTTCAAAATTAATTACATACCTGATGAGCAATCAAGGGACTTTACCTTACCAGTTTTACTAAAAGTAGTGAACGCCAGTGACACTGTTTGAGAATTTTCTCTGACTTTAACTTGACAACTTGACAACTTCATCTATTCGACATAAAATAACCATTCACTGAAAATAAACTTTCATAATGGGAGAAGTAAATATGCAACTAATTCAAGTAGCTAAATTGAAGAGAGACTTCTCAAACATTCTGAACTTAGTGCAGAATAAAGGCGAAAAATTCGTTATTGAATATGGAAGAAGTCACAAGAAAGTCGCAATGATCATCCCCTACGAAGAGGAAAAAAACGAAAAACGGGAATTTGGTATTTGTCGAGGCAAGGGAAGTTTTACTCTT
>JADGAW010000070.1 GCA_015231815.1 Nitrospinota bacterium | reverse complement strand
CACCTACATTAATGCTCCGGAAGTGTTAAAAAACGATTTTTCCGTAAATGAAGAATATCTACAAAACCCCCTCGCTTTGTTTAATAATGAAGTTCCTGAGGAAAAACTATATTTCGCCGGACAAATAACAGGAGTTGAAGGGTATCTTGAATCAGCAGCTTCCGGTTTATTGGTTGGTTTAAATGTAATCAGACACCTTAACAATGAAGAGCCACTTCAGTTCCCCCAAACAACAGCACTTGGGGCATTGAATTATCACATAACGAAACAAGAGAAAAAATATCAGCCTTCAAATATCAATTATTCTCTTTTTGCTCCTTTAGAAACAAGAATTAAAAAGAAAAAAGAAAAACAGACTGCATACATGGAAAGAAGTTTAAGAACTTTATCTGACTATATAACAAAGATATAATGTCAAGCAGGTAGAAAATAGATTTCCCAATAAGATAAAATTTACCTTTTAATTTATTGCCAACCTTTTTCAAATATTAATAACCAAAAATATGATTATTGGACTTCCCAAAGAAATAAAAGATAACGAGTTTCGGGTCGGACTCATACCCGGTGCCGTTAAAGCTCTCGTTAAGAAAGGCAACAGAGTTCTTGTGGAATCAGGAGCCGGAGAAGGAACATCAATTCATGACGAAGATTATTCTGCCGCTGGTGCGGAGATTGTTCAAAGCCCTGAGGAGGTATGGTCGGCAGAAATGGTGGTAAAAGTAAAGGAACCGGTAGAGGAAGAATATAAATATCTCAGAAAGGATTTAATACTCTTTACCTTTCTTCATCTGGCAGCAAATAAACAATTAACCACAAACCTTTTGGAAAAGGAAGTAACCTCAATTGCATATGAATCGGTGGTTACCAAAGAGGGAAAACTTCCCCTTCTTATTCCCATGAGTGAAGTTGCAGGACGTATGGCAACACAGGTTGGTGCACGGTGTCTTGAAAAACATCACGGAGGACGAGGAGAACTTCTCGGAGGAGTTCCAGGAGTACCTCCATCAAATGTTGTTATTCTCGGCGGAGGAACTGTTGGAACAAACGCAGCAAAAATTGCTCTCGGTATGGGAGCTCAGGTTGTCGTCTTGGATGTCAGCCATGACCGTTTACAGTATCTTGATGATATTTTTTCCGGCAGAATCATCACCAGAACCTGTATTGAACATAATGTTGAGGAATCGATATTAAATGCTGATCTGGTAATTGGAGCTGTTCTTATTCCCAGTGGTTTAGCTCCCTGGCTTATTACCAAACCAATGCTAAAGGATATGAAAAAAGGCTCCGTTATTGTCGATGTGTCAGTTGACCAAGGGGGTTGTGTTGAAACAAGCCGTCCGACAACCCATAGTAATCCAACCTTTATTATTGATGATGTTGTTCATTATTGTGTATCAAATATGCCGGGAGCAGTGCCTCGAACAAGCACCTTTGCCCTTGTTAATCAAACACACCCTTATATTTCAATAATTGCGGAGCATGGCTTAGAAGCATTGAAAAATAATCCGGAACTATTAAATGGTATAAATACCCTTAAAGGACAGATTACCTGTGCTGGTGTTGCGTCAGCACTTAATGAGAAATATAGTAACCCTTCAGATATTCTCTGAAACTCTATACAGTCACTTCATCCTTTACTGAACATAAACGCAAAAATCCCGTTCCGTGATATCAGAGATTATCACGGTAACGGGAATCTATAATGTGGGAGAAAAGCCTATTTTTCGTTTAAGCAGTCTGGTCTCCAGCAACAATCCTTTTGGTCACAATAATCAACTGATGACTCAAAGCAGGGAATGTTACCTTCTGCAGTTTGAATTGACCGAACAAGGTCACCTTTTTTAATTTTGGAAGTTTTAATTCCAAGCCCTTTAGCTTTATCTTTAATTTCTTGTAATTTCATACTAACTCCTTTGTTATTTGTTGGTAATTATAGGGCAGTCTGCCAATAGATATATTTTAATTGATTTACCCCCTTAAAGACTCATACGTATTGATTGAAATAAATATTTCCTGTTCATGGTTACTACTTTTAAATTAGGGTGCGTATTATACCGTAAAAAGATATTTTTTTATGAAAACATTTAGATAATTCAATAGAAAAGTTCTATTCTTTTATAACCAAAGGAAGTCCCGAAACAGCCATTAGAACAGTAGGGGAAACTGTAGCAAGCTTTTGGTTGGTTCTGCCGGAAAGTTCAATAAACCTTCGTCCCATATCTGAAGTTGGTACAACGCCCATTCCTACTTCGTTGGTTACAAGAATAAAGGAGTTTGGAGATTGTTTTAGAAGCTCAATGAAAGCATCGATTTTTTTTTCTATCTCATCTGAAGTAAAGTTCATCATTAAATTGGTGAGCCAGAGGGTAATACAATCTATGAGAATCACAGAATCTTCACGAATACTTCTGATTGCCTCAACAAGATTAAGCGGTTCCTCTATGGTAAGCCAATCGTTTCCCCGCTCCTCTTTATGCTTTTGAATTTTAACCATCATTTCATCGTCCTTTGCTTCAGCAGTTGCAATAAACACCTTGTGAGCAAACGAGGAAGCTTTATCAAGAGCAATCCTGCTTTTTCCTGATTTAGCACCTCCGGTAATAAGTATAATTTTTTTTTTCATTTAAGCTGAAATAATAAGGCAAAATGTAATTGAAACAAAGGAAACCCAAAAGAGCAGTCTGTTGGTATCTTTTATGACGGAACAGGTCATAGTTCCACCCTCTTCTCCGATAAGGGGTTTTTCTACCAGTTTTCCATTATACCTGCTGCTTCCTCCCAATTGTACCTTTAAGGAACCTGCAAAAGAAGCTTCGGGAAACCCGGAATTAGGACTCGTATGGCATCTCCCATAGATAAAACCGCTCTTAATTACAGCAATGAATGCATAATTGTATATTAAGGACGCAAAAGCAATAATAAAAACCGATATTCTCGCAGGAATATAATTGGCAATATCATCCATGCGAGCTGAAGCCCATCCAAAATCCACATATTTTTCATTTTTATATCCGACCATTGAATCAAGGGTGTTTATTGCTTTATAGGTTAAAGCAAATGCTGGTCCTCCAAGCATCGCATAGAAAAGAGGAGAGATAAAACCATCAACACTGTTTTCAGAAACAGTTTCGACAGTGGCTCGAACAATTTCCCTCTCTTCAAGTTCTTTCGTATCTCTTCCCACAATCATAGAAAGTGCTTTTCTCGCATCATCAATGGTTGATTCTTTAAGGCAAATATAAACCGCCTGTGCAGAATCAGCAAGAGATTTAATGGAAAAACAATAAAAAATCATTAAGATGCAAGTCATTGAATAGAATATAGGGTGTGCTATTAAAGTAATGTAAAGAATTAACTGCGCAGTAAAGAAAACAAGGAGAATTATCGTTAAGGAAAAGAAAAACCCTGCTACTCTTAAGGAAGTAAATGTACCCCGAAAGCGAGGCTCTAATTTTGCAATAAGATTACCAATCCACCGAATGGGATGAGGGAATTTTAACGGGTCACCAATAAATACATCAAGAATGTACGCCACAACAATTTCAACCACATGAAAAGAGCTAATATTTAATTTCTTTTTTGGAATCTACATAATTCTTATAGGCATTATCTAAAAGAGTTGCAACGATAAAAGCCAGAAGTGTTCCTATTACTGCTCCGGCTATAACATCCGATGGATAATGAACACCGAGGTAAACTCTGGATACTCCGACAATAATAGCAGCAATTAAAGCAGGGAACCAAAACTTATGATAAAAAAATATGAGAGAAATAGCCACTCCAAATGCATTTGCTGCATGGGATGATGGAAAAGAAAAGGACTTTGTACATCCTGCCACAAACTCAAATTGTTCTTTGTAAACATGGCAGGGACGTTCCCGTGCAATATAATCTTTTAAAAAACCGCTCACGATAAGTTCATTAAGTCCAATTGCTATAGCTGCAGAAACAATAAAGAGTGGAAGCATTTCTTTTTCCTCCTTAATAGCGGCATAGACCATGAATATTGCGAGAATAACTCCCCACGTTTTAAAATCCGTTGCAATAAGAAAAAATGAGTCCAGTGCATCAAAGCGCAATGCCTGACTAATAAAGAGAAAAACGTTATTGTCAATTTCCAGATAAGAATGCATAGAATCCAGTAAAAGTTGAAAATATTTATTATAGCGGTTAATGTTATTTTTATCAGAGCATAATAAAGAATCTTACATAGTATTTTTTTAAAGACATTTCATTTCCTCTTTTTCTTGATAAAAATGAAAATAATGAGTAATATGAACTTAATTTTTGATAAACTTTTCATGAAAAGAGTTATGAAACGAATTCAGGAAAATAGTGAAGGCAATAAAGGATTTACCCTTATTGAGTTGATGATCGTTATTGCAATTATTGGAATACTGGCATCAATTGTTATTCCACAATTTATTGAATATAAAAGAAAGGCTTACGACGCATCAGTTAAATCAGACCTTTCAGCTTTAGCAACAGAAATGGAAACCTACTATATTAGTAACAGCACCTACCCTACAACGGTGTCAACATTAACCAACTTTGGATGGTCGTCTGGAGTAAGCGGTGGACTTACCAACGTAACCATATCAGATTTCACCGCAACAGCATCTCACCAAAGTTCCTCAAACACCTTTACTTATTCCATAGGAAATGGCGGGCTCTGGAAATAGTTTTCTTTTTAAAGGCTACCAGGCAACATAAACATATATATGCTGTGAGCAGAATGTTTTACGTTCACAATCTTCAACTCTATAGAAAGTATGAGTGGAGGATTTAAGTGACTACAGAAACAATACTAGCAAATATGCTCTATAACATTATATCCGGCATCATTGAGAAGGTTTTTTAATGGTAGTGTATCCCGGTGACTAATACGAAAAGAAAAAATACTCTCTTGTTCATTCTCAGGTAACAGCCCTACTCCAAGAATTTCACAACCTTCTTCCTCTAAAAGGCATCGAACTTCATCAATTCCAGCTCTGCCAGATATTTCAACATCTATACGGGCAGATTTCTCAAGAGTATCCATGATTTCAATGAAAATTCCAATAATATCCTGAGATGTAATAATTCCGATTAACTTGCCTTGGTCAACCACAGGCAAGGCACCATATTTCTTACTGTGAATTAATTTTGCAGCATCTTGTATAAAGGTCTGGGAGGTTACCGTTACAACTGACTTTTGCATTATGTCTTTTATAAGCATGTGTGAATTACCTGATAAATCATCATCTGAATGCATTGTCAATTTTATATCCCTGCCGGAAATAATCCCGACAAGTTTTTCTGAATCTTGGGCATCTACAACGGGAAGATGTCGGACATTATTCTGAACCATTAACCTGAGAGCACTTACAACATTCTCTTCCGGCAACAAGGTAATTACCTTTTTTGTCATTGCTTCGCCTACAAACATTTGCTGCCTCCTCTTCTCTTATTGAGATATTACGATTCTTCAATTGATTGAAAATAAATAAAAAGTATAATATAAATCTTTTTAAAATACAACGAACGTTTCTAATAAAGAATGAATGAATATACCGCTTCACTGGGTTGATATAACAATCATATCAATTCTTCTTGTATCATTTGCCTTCTCATGCTGGAGAGGTTTTACGAAAGAAATTTTCTCTTTTTCTTCCTACCTTATCAGTTTCCTAATTGCAAACCAGTTTTATGGGTTAGTTGGAAGTTATCTGATTAAAATTATGGCAACTGATACCATTTCAAACATTACTGCTTTTCTGTTACTTTTTATTCTTACGCTTATTACTCTCCTGTTCACCAGTAGGTTTGTTCAGGAAAGGTTTATGACTATTTCAGCGGTTTTGAGTTTTAACAGCAGACTGGTGGGGGGACTCATAGGAGTTGGAAAAGGAATATTTTTCTTGATAATTCTTTTTTTACTCATGCAGAAGTTTCATGAAACAAAGAACTACATATACAATCACTCAAAATATATAAAACAGATTGAAATTGCCGCTTCTTACCTGTCAGGTGTAACCACCCAAACCCCCTTTCTTTTCGTGCTCAACAAGGAAGCAAACAACTCTGTAAAGAGCTTAAAACCTCAAGTAAGAAACATGAAAAAGAAAACAACAAAAGAAGCTCCCCCCAAACAACAAACATCACAAGAAGAAAAAGCTCAAAAAATAAGCAATGAGACAAAACATGAAGTAAATGACAGCCTCACGAGTCAGGACTCAAAGGAACTCGAAAAAATGCTCAACAAACTTGAATAAGGTTACAGTTTACTTTCTTCAGGGTATGCCTGAATATTGTGTACAGAAATATCAAGTCCGGCATATTCCTCATCCTCACTTACCCGAATTCCAATAATTGCATCAAGGGCTTTATAGAGAATATAACCGCCAACAAAAGCAATAATCACCCCAAGGATTGTTCCAAATAACTGCGACATCAAGGAAACGCCCCCTGCTCCGCCTAAAGCTTCAAGGCCAAAGACTCCAGCAGCAATTCCCCCAAAAGCACCACAAATTCCATGCAATGGCCAAACACCCAGCACATCATCGATTTTCCATTTATTCTGGCAAAGAATAAAAAACTTAACAAACAATATCCCGGCAACTCCTCCAATTATCATTGCAGAGATAGGATGAACAACATCTGAACCAGCACAGATGGCAACTAAACCAGCCAAAGCACCATTGTGAATAAACCCGGGGTCGTTTTTACCAATAATTAATGAGGTAAATATTCCGGCTGCCATTGCAAAGAGTGAATTCATCGCAACGAGTCCGGAAATTCCTTCAATTGCCTGAGCAGACATTACATTAAAACCAAACCAGCCAATACATAAAATCCAGCTCCCTAAAGCAAGAAACGGAATATTACTTACAGGAATAAAATTCACCTTTCCATCCTTCATATACTTCCCCATTCTCGGTCCTAATACCAAAATTGCCGCTAATCCAACAAACCCGCCAAAAGCATGAACAACAACAGAACCAGCAAAATCATGAAAACCAAACCCAAAGGTTTTTTCCAAGAAGCCCTGAAAACCATAATTACTGTTCCAGGTAATTCCTTCAAAAAAGGGATAAAGAAGTGCTGCAAGAAAGAATGTTGCAATAAGATGGGCATTGAACTTAATTCTTTCGGCAACTCCTCCAGAAACAATCGCCGGGATTGCCGCAGCAAAAGTCACGAGAAAGAAAAACTTTACTAACTCATAGCCAGAAGCTATATTTAACTCTGGTACGGGTTTATAAAAGCTAATGCCATAGGAAAGAAAATAGCCAATGAAAAAATAAGCCATGATCGCAATGGCAACATCAACGAGTATTTTACTGAGGGCATTTACCTGATTTTTTGTTCTTACCGTTCCAACTTCGAGGAATGCAAAACCAGCGTGCATTGCCAGAACCATTACTGCGCCAAGGGTGAGAAATAGAACATCTGCGCCATTTTTTAAAGTCTGTAATTCTTCCATAGTGGGGATTAATATTAATAATTGGGTTAAATTGGGTAACGAACCATAACAATATCAATGCCAATTATTTTATTTATTGAAGTGTTACTGTTGGGGGCTTATGATAAAAACAGTATCGATGGTGTGCAAAAATCAACCACTGACTGTCTAACTATAGCACAGTCAGTTCTTATATTTTTCTTCTTTATTAAAATAAGTATAAAGAAAACTTCCTCCAACAACAGCTATCGTTGCCGGAAGAACAAGGGGAGCAGCAGCAGTAAAAAAAGTGGTTAAAGCATTTCCTAAAAGAATATTGCTTCCCAACAAGCCAACTCCGGCAAAAATTACTTCCTTGCTGGTGAGACTCTTGGCAATAGCAGCTTTTTTTAATGAGGTTAGGTCAAAAGTATTGTCATTCAAGTTACCGTTTATGGAAATATTTCTAAAGCTTATAGTATTACCGTTTCTTTTTAAGGTATGTAAAGCTAATTCATAGGAATTTATTGTGGATTGTGGGAAATCAACCATTAAGTTGAAAATATCGAGGTCAACCGTTGTGGAAAAATTTTTGTACTTATCTAAATTAACCTTAATAAATAGATCTGACTGTCCCTTGTGCACTTCTATTTCATTATTAAAAAGAAAAGCGTAATCTTTTGCTGGCATTCGTTTAAACCATACCTTTAAATTTTTTATTTCATTGGTAAAAAAATTCACTTGACCTATTGCTATAAGGTCGGCTGAACCATTTTCTGTCTTGACTTTACTCTTGAGGTTAACTGTGGTTTTATGGTAAGGAGCAATATTTAACGCTGATAAATTTATATCATTAACCTGAATGTTTCTTGCATAAGGTCTTTTGTCATTGCTCCTATAAACGACTTTTCCTCCATGAGATTTAAATGATTTGATATAAAGAGGGAATGTCCTCCTGATATTATTTTGAAAAGAACCTTTATAAGCCGCTTTCTTTATGGTTTTAGACATTTGCATGTTCTTATTTTCAGCAACATACATACGAAACTCCGGCTTTTCAACATCAACTGAAGATGCATATATGCCATTGTTGTTCATATGCAGTCCTCTAACATGTAACCTCTTAATCTTGAGAAAAAATGATTTGTCAGGTAACGAACTGTCTGAATATTCAACATCTGAGAATATTCCACGGGAAAGGCGCATTTTATTTTCATAGTTAAACTCCCCTTGTATGAATGTCTTAAAATCTTTTTTTTCATTGATGAAATGAGTTAAACCATCAATATCTATTTTTTTTGATTCTATTTCTTTTCTAACACGAAGGTGAGAAGTAAGATAAGTTTTTGGTTGCTTACTCTTATTTTGAAAACTCTTGAAGTATCTTCCGATTTCGAGTTTTTCAGTATTGACATTGAGATTAAGACCTAAGCTTTTATTGTCATGCTGAACGAATAGCTCTCCCTTAAGGTGAAGGTCTCCAATTTCTGGGAATTTCATGTCACCTGTATAAATCCTAATTTTTTTCTCAGCTAAATATATGTCTGAGTCAATGTTTAAATAACTATTACGGGGAATATTCTGAACTTTTTTATTGTTCTTAAACAACTGAAATTTAGTAAGGTTAATTCCTCCACTTACCTTTACTTTTGAGCGTTCATTATTTATATCAACAAAAAGATAGCTATTGAAAAATCCATGTAAGTCGGTATATTCAGAACAACATTTAATTAAGGAAAGCATCGCTATATTGAAACGATTAGTTTCTACCTTAAATTTATAGCCATCTTTTTTATATGCTTTTTTTCCTGTTACATGTACGCTGGAAATATTTCTCTGAAACGGCATTTTCATTTTCATGGAAAAACTCCGATCTTGAGAAAGGTTAAATTCTCCTTTAATCCCTCTTAAATGAGCACCGTTTTTGCTGTTTTCATCAATAAAAGAAAGTTCCCCATTATGAACATTAATTTCATTAACATTCAAATTTTTTAACACATCATGAATAAAGGTGAATGTTTCTTCATTTGTCCATTCAGTTCCAGATTGAATATTGTATTCACCTGTTTTGAGAAGAACGAGGTTTAGGGAAGGTTCCTTAATATCAATTTGTTGAAAAACTTCATTTTTATTAAGAAGATACTGTATAAAATCAGGTTTTACCTGCAACTCATCAATGGTTAAAAGAACTTTTTCATTTGATAAGTCTTCAAAAACAACAATATTGTTTAACGTAATATGAAAGATGCCAAAGCTGCTTTTGGAAAAAGTGATTTTTTTATTTATTTCCTTCTGGAAGAAATGCGTAATGTTTTCACGCAAAAATGTATCAAGGTTGTGATTGACATATTGTATAACGAAGACAAAAAGGACAAAAAATAATACTAAAACAATGAATCTTCTCTTGTTGCTCTTATAATCAATGAACGGTAAAATCATTCGCTGTTTAGA
>JADGAW010000006.1 GCA_015231815.1 Nitrospinota bacterium | reverse complement strand
GTTTTAACAAACTGGAATAGTCCAACGTCGATTATGTACCATCATATTTACCTTCTTACGGTTAGTTTCTCATCGGTGTTGGTAATGTTCATCTTCTTAATCAATATCTTAATTCCAAAGACTTATAAACGATACTTTAGCTATTTTGTTCTTCTCATGCTTGTACCGTTTTTTCTCATTTCCTTTGTTGATAGTAAACTCTATTATGGAGCAGACGCAAGCAAGAGGTCTAAGGTTATTTACGATATAAAAAAATCTGTACAAAAAAACATCGAAGATCCATCAAAAATTAAAGGAATTATTTTCAAGAATTTTATTTTTCCTCAGGGAATATCTGACTTAGGTTTAAGTAACACGGATGGAGCATTACTGAAATGGTTTGATTATAAATATGCCATTCATTCAGGTAATGAAATTGTTGAAATTAAAGAGGGAAAAATAACCTTTAAAGGGCCTTTATCTTTTTACTCTCAATTAATCAATAGCAGCACCTATACTCTTGATAGCAATAATGTCGAGGTTTTTTACCTTGATAATGAAAAGAAAAAGCTGCTTTCTTATCATGACATTATAGATTTTAGTAACAAGAAAAACCTTCACCAGTTAGAAAAAGTTTTTTCTCGTGACAGGACTTCATTCCCCAAGAGAAAACTTACTTTATTGTTAAAAAACCCACATAAAAAGCCTTATATAAAAATAAGCTTTAAAGAAAATGTTGATTTGGGTTTATTCGAGGATTCTTTGATTATTTTAAATTCTGATCCTCTCCATAGTATCCATGTTCACCAAAATAATCTCTATCTAGATATGGGCAGGGTAAATGAGGGGGGGAAGTACCTCACCCTGCAGATTATTGTTGGTCAAACTCAATATAATATCCGGGAAATTATCAGTACAATTTCCTTGTCGGATGACATTCAAGGAGAAAAAATTGATATTGAACCCCACCTTGATTTATTGGAACAACTTTCAGACAAATATTACCAGATAGGAGAAGTCTTATCATTTGATACAAAAGCAAAATATTTTGAATTTATTGATTGGCATGGGGCTGAGGGTTCTCTGAGGTGGAGTAAAAAGAACTCTAAAATAAAGTTTACCTTAGGTAAGGTTCCGGAAGATATTAAAATGTTTAAATTTAGGCTCGATGCAGATTCCTTTGGTTTACAGGAAGTTTCTCTCTATTTAAATAACCATTTTATTGGACGTAAACTCTATGTTGCACTCCCAACGTCCCTAAGTTTTAAAGTTGATTCAAGGTTTCTCAAAGAGTTTGGAGAGAATATTATTGAGTTCAGAGTTCCCAACGCTCAAAAGCCAATTTCAGGAGGAGATTCAAGAATATTAGGCTTAGCCCTTCACAAGTTTGGAATCATTTATTAATATAAATTTCACCAATGTTGCAATTCATTAAACGTTTTCTTGGAAAAATATATGCGAGAGTGATTTTTATTCCTTTCAAGTTCATGAAGTGTGAACCTGAAACACCACAGGACTATTTATCACCAAAAGAAGTAATTAATAAACATAGTGTTGAGGAATTATGCAATACCGCTGAAGATTATTATAAAAACACAGACCCTGAGAGATTGATGGCTCGACCTCTGGAAAGTGTTAAAGAGGCACCTTATATTTTTTATAGGCTTGGTCTAATTTTTTCAGGTATGCATTTGGGAGCAACAATGAAAGTCCTTGAATTTGGTGCCGGCAGCTGTTGGCTTTCCAGAATGCTTAACCAAATGGGTTGTTCCACAATTTCAGTAGATGTTTCTTCAACTGCCCTTGATATTGGAAAGAAACTGTTCTTAAAGTTTCCCCCTATTGGAGGATGTTCGGAAGAACCACAATTTGTGCGCTTTGACGGCTATACCATTGACTTGCCAGATGAATCAGTTGAGCGAATTATTTGTTTTGATTGTTTTCATCATATTCCAAATCAAAAAGAGGTCTTGAAAGAATTTTACAGGGTGCTTAAGCCTTCAGGAATAGTTGGTTTTAGTGAACCAGCACGTGCTCATTCAAAGAATGCACATTCCCAGCTTGAAATGAAAAATTACACTGTTTTGGAAAATGATATTCTTATTGAAGAAATTTACAGTATTGCCATGGAAATTGGCTTTTCAAATATGTATGCAAAACCAACTATACATCTGCCATATGAAATTGCTTATAAAGAGTTTTTCAATATTATTTTTAAACAGAGGCTTTCATTAAGAACGTTATCCATGCTCTTCGATACCATGAGGGATCTTAGTGTTACATTCTTCTTAAATAAGGGGGATTTTATCCCCGATAGTCGTATAGGAGAAGGCTTTCAAGCCGAGATACAGGTCTCTGAATCTAATGCAATCCAAAAAGGAGGTAAAGCCTTGCTACCCATATCGGTTAATCTTAAGAATTATGGGGAATCTATTTGGCTTGCAAAAAATGGTAAACATATGATCGGAGTTGTAAGGTTTGGTGCTCATTTATATGATGATAGAGGAAAAATTGTTGATATTGATTGGTTTCGTGCTTCTCTTCCAAAAGATGTTTATCCAAAAGATGTTGTGAACTTAAACCTCGAAGTTCCCCTTCCCAAGGAAAAAGGAAATTACGTTCTCATATTTGATTTGGTCTGTGAGGATATTTGCTGGTTTGAAAGTTGTGGCAATATTGTTTCAAAAATAAAGGTTCAGGTTGATTAAGAGCAAAAAATAGTCTCAAGATTTTAAGACTGGTGAAATCCTGAAGGGCAATGAGCAAAGCTTGCTTAATAGGGGCATAATATTTTCTTTGATATAATTTGTGACGGTAAAGCTTCAATTACTCATGAATAAGGGCTTCCCTTTATTAAAACGTTAATGAATGTCGAGAACATTTTCATATAACAGTAAACAATTTCTCTTTGTTTTTTCTCCCTACTGATTAATCTTTTATATGACAAATCTTATCCGCTCACTTTGGCAATTCAGGTCTTTTATCGTGGGAATGGTGTACCGAGACTTTATGGGAAAGCATCTTGGTTCTATTCTTGGCAGTTTATGGGCTATTATTACGCCTCTTGCCTTGATTTTAATTTACACGGTTATTTTTTCTCAGGTAATGAAAACTCGCTTGCCTGAGGTGACTTCAACCATGGGGTACGGTTTTTTTATTTGTATAGGCGTTATTTGCTGGTCTTTTTTTTCTGAAACAGTTCTTAAAGGGCAGACAGTTTTTCTGGAGCATTCAAATTTAATCAAAAAAAGTAAGTTCCCTCATGCAAGTTTACTGCTCATTGTTTTGTTCAGTACCTTTGTGAATTTTCTGATTATTTTTTCTCTTTTTATGATTGTTCTTATCGTAACAGGGAATTTTCCCGGGTGGGTGATTTTGACAATTTTCCCCTTGCTTTTACTTCAGCAGGCTTTTGCTTTGGGTTTGGGCTTTTTGCTGGGAATATTGAATGTTTTTTTCAGAGATATTGGACCTTTAACAGGAATTGTTCTTCAGTTCTGGTTTTGGTTGACACCAGTTGTTTACCCAATTTCAATTCTTCCAGAGCCAATAAAAGAATTAATTTTGAGACTTAATCCATTAGCTCCTTTGGTTGCTTCCTATCAAAAAATAATCTTATTCTCGGAATATCCGGTCTGGTCTGATTTTTCTTTTCAAATAGTTCTTGCGTTCTTCACTCCTGTTGTATGCTTTTTCTTTTATAAACACTTTTCCGGTGAGATTGTCGATGAGTTGTAAAGGTGGCAATATTAGGGTAAAAAACTTAAGCAAGAAGTATAAGTTGTTTCCCAGTAAAGTAAAGAAAATAGTTGAGCTTTTCAGCTTGGGGAGAATAGTTACCCATGACCCCCACTGGGTTCTAAACAATATTAACGTAGAAATAGAGTCAGGGGAAACCATTGGCATTATTGGACAAAACGGCGCAGGAAAAAGCACCCTCTTGAAAATATTAACCGGTACCACTCAGGCAACATCAGGAACTGTTGAGATAAACGGCAAAGTCGCTGCCCTTCTTGAGTTGGGAATGGGGTTCCATGAAAATTTTTCCGGGAGACAAAACGCAAGAATGGCATGTCAGCTTACAGGTCTTAATATGAAAGAAATTGACGGTTTATTACCGGAAATTGAAGAGTTTTCTGAGTTAAAGGATTATATGGAACAGCCCTTAAGAACGTATTCTGATGGGATGAAGATGCGGCTTGCCTTCAGTGTCGCTACTGCAACCCGTCCAGATATTCTCATTGTTGATGAAGCACTTTCTGTTGGTGACACCTATTTTCAGCATAAATCAATAGAAAGAATCAGAAGTTTTCAAAAAGAGGGAGTTACGACATTTTTTGTCTCACATGATCCTGCTGCCGTTAAAACTCTTTGTAACAGGGCAATATTGCTGCATAACGGAGGTGTTGAAAAAGATGGAACCCCGGATGATGTTCTCGATTACTATAATGCGTTAATTGCCAGCAGAGAAGAAGAAAACATTCAGCAATCAAAGAACCAAGTTGGAAAGACCATTACCCGTTCCGGCAATCAGGAAGCAAACATTACCTCAGTTACATTAACCAACCAAAAAGGAAATTCCATAGATACTTTTAGGGTTGGCGAAAAAGCAATAGTGAGGTGTCAGGTGAAATTTAACAAAGCGATTGAGGAACCCACCGTGGGAATTCTTATTCGTGACAGATTGGGAAACGATGTTTTCGGCACAAGCACCTATCATCTATCACAGGAAAAAATTTCTCCTCAGGCTGGTGAAATCATTGAGGTGATTTTTGAAATTGATTTCAACCTTGGGAGTGGAAGTTACTCGATAACTCTTGCTGTTCATGCAGCAGACTCACATATCAAAAGTAACTATGATTGGCTTGATAAAGCTCTTATCTTTACAATAGTTCCTAACAATTCCTACAATTTTATCGGAGTTGCTTCACTCCCGATAAGTTCAAGTATTAAAACTTTTTCTGCTCCCATGAAGTAAAAGGTTTTTGAGTAAGAGCTTACTCTCTGTTAGGTAAAACCTTTTGATATACATGAAATGTTTCTTTTGCACACAACTCCCAGCTAAACGTGCTTGCCTGATTCGCACATTTTTCCTTTAATTTACCTCTTAATGTATCGTCTAAGGTCATGTGTTCCATCTTTTCATAAATATCATTAATATCATTGGAATGAACGCCTAATCCACACTCGCCGACAACTTCCGGCATTGAACTGTTGTTGCCATAAATAACCGGTGTTTCACATGCAATTGACTCAAGGAGGGGAAGTCCAAAACCTTCATAAAAAGAAGCATAACAAAAAAATAAAGCACCATTATAGAGAGGGGCTAAATCTTCATCAGGAACAAAACCCAGAAGCTGAATTCTTTCCTTGTTTTTGTAAATTTCATTCAATATCTCAGAGCTATTCCATCCTGTTTGACCAATTAATACAAAGTTTACCGATACATCTGGGTGATTTTTCACTAAGCGGTTATATGCCTGAATGCTTTTAAGAAGGTTTTTTCTCGGCTCAATTGTGCCAATACTTAATATGTAAGGAGATTGAATCTGATACTTTTCTTGTACATTTTGAATTGTTTCATTTTCATTAATTGTATGAAAAATATTACGATTAAAACCGAGATGGATTGAAAAAACGTTATTTGTGTCATAAGAAAAATGGCTGAGAAAGTCATTTTTTGTAGAAAGCGAGTCTGTAATAATAGCGTCAGCATGTTTGGTTAAAAATTTATACCCTTCATTATGTTGTTTAATATTCATTTCTTCATGAAACTGAGGAAACGTTATTGTTGTGAGGTCGTGAACAGTAACGATAATCTTTGTTGAAGAAAAGGGTACAACAGGAGCATAAAGATAATAATGAGCTGGTAAAGCTATATGAACAATATCGTATTCTTTGAATTTCAGACTCCAGAAAAGGATTTTTAGTTTTGAATACATGTTACGAAATAGTGAAATTCCGGAAAACATTTCTTTAATAATTTTTATGAAGGATTTTTCTTCACTCTTCACCTTTTCCTGATTAGGTGCACCATTTTCTTTATCGTTATAATCCTGTAATCGAATGATTTTGTCAAAAACAAATAAATCAACCTCAACATCAGAAGGAATTGAGGATTTTTGCAAACCTTTAACTAATTCTTTGGTGTATCGATAACATCCGTCCTTTACTGAAGAATCGGTTAATTTACATGCATCAATTAAAATTTTCGGCATTCAACTTCATTGTTTAAGGTTTTTTCTCATTGTCTCATGACTTTACATAAGCAGCATACCAATAAAGATGAATATCTTTTGATAAAATAGCCCGCTCCATTCATTGGAACACATATTATAGAATTGATCTGCCTTCTCCCTTTTAATATAAGAAATTATTATGAAATCCATTGCAATTGTCATCCCTTGGTTTGGAAAAGAGATTAAGGGGGGAGCAGAGCAGCATACGTGGAACCTTGCTGTTGAGCTTGTTAAGAAAGGTATTCATGTAGAAGTTTTTACAACCTGCTGTAAAGCGTTTCAGGAAGATTGGAACATTAATCATTACCCTGAAGGAGAAACTATGCAGGATGATATTCTAATCAGGCGTTTTAACGTTGATATTCGTAACACCTATGAGTTTCATTTCGCCAATAAAAAAATACTCTCTGTATCCCGTAACGATTTTCGACCTGAGATTTCTCCCGTTTCGAAAACAATAGCTGAAGACTTTATTCGCGAGAATATTCATTCAACCAACCTGATAAATTATCTGGTAGAGAATGAAAAAAAATATGATTCAATTTTATTTGTTACCTATTTTTATGGAGTAACTATCGCTGGAATGAATGCGCTTCCTCATAAAGCATTCTTGCTTCCTGCCTTACATGATGAATGGTATGCATATCTTCCGCAGGTTGCAGAAATTTTCAGAAAAGCTAAGGGACTTCTCTTTTTATCTGACGGGGAGAAAGAAGTTGCCTCCAAGCTTTATGGTCCGGCAATGTTACATAAAGGAACAGTTGTCGGAGGTGGTGTTGAACTGCATCTTGCTGATGATTTACCTGTAGTTGAGGAACAAAGGTTACGAAAAAAAGTTGGTAACCGATTTACGTTACTTTTGGGAAGAAGGGATGTAAATAAAAACACTCTTTTTATTATTGATGTTTATAAAGAATTTTTAAACAATAACCCTACCAGCACCTTAAAGATTGTTTTTGCAGGTCCAGGGAAAATGCCGGTACATGATGAAGTGAATGGTATTGTTGATTTAGGACTGGTTTCAGAAGAGGAAAAAAATTGGTTGTTAAAAAATACTCTTTTCCTTTCCCACCCTTCAGTAAATGAAAGTTATTCCCGGGTAATGATGGAGGCTTGGTTAAGGGAACGACCTGTTATTGTTCATAGGGACTGCCTTGCAACGGCAATTGTTACGAGACGCTGTCAAGGTGGGTGGCTTGCAGCCGAGAAGGATGAGTGGGTAAATCTTTTTGAAAAGCTTGATGCTTCTGAGGCAGACCTTCTTGATGAAGCAGGTAAAAAAGGAAAACAGTATGTTGATACATATGCACGTTGGGAAAAAGCAATTGAAGGTTACTGTTTAACGCTAGGTCTTTTTGATAAAGAAAAAAGCTTTAACGGGGAGAAGTCTTTCTCGTCATCTAATCTAGTAAATGCAGCAAAATGGGATTTAAAACCTAATGTTGAGTTGATGGAAGCTTTACAGGATGGTAAAAGAAATATTCTCTTTGTTGGGGAAATTGAAAAGGAAAATAAATTGGAGGATTTATTAGAGGGATTTAGTCATTATCACAGCATGGATTGTCTTTCACGTTTAATTATTGCAGGAAATGTTGCATCTAAGGAAACATATCAGTCCCTTGTTACAAAAAGTAATGTTTTGAATATATCTGATTCAGTAATTTTTGCAGGAAACGCTTCACTCGAAGATTTGCATTCTTATTTTCGTACTGCACACCTTTTCTGGAGCATGAGTGAGAAAGAGGACTTTCCTGTTTCATTGGTTGACGCAATGTGGTTTAACGTTCCTCTTTTAGCGTATAAAAATAAGACAGCTCCGGTGCTTGGGGAAGCTGGAATTATTTTTACCACAAAAAAAGACTATAAAAAACTGGCGGCATTGGTTTTTTTGATTCTCAGCGACAATCAACTAAGAAGTAAAATCGTGGAAGCCCAACAAAGAAGAAGAGAAGAACTTTTAAAGAGTGGGGTCTCAGTTTAAGAATAACTTAAAAGAACGTTATTTTTTATAAGCAACAAGAGCGTAATCCTGAGCACCATAAAAAAAATGGTTTACCCTGATTGCAGTTTCTGTTGTTTCGTTGATTCTTTTTGATTCTTCAGGTTCATGGAGTTTTAACGTTTCTGGGGAACTAAACCCTATGGTTTCCATAAGAAATTTCAGATAATCAGCAGGTATTGGTTTTAGGTGGGTAGGGTCAAAGTTGAAAGTATAGCTGCTGACAATGATATTCTCCGGGTTTGGGGTTTCAAAAATAGCCACTCCGTCGTTTTGGAGAACTCTCAGAACCTCCTTTAAAAAATTCAACAACTCATTAAATGGCAGGTGTTCAACTAAATGGAGAGCAGTGACTGCACCAACACTGTTATCAGGTAATGTATTGAGGTATTCAATTGCTTCATGGTCAATAACCTCAAGATTCATCTGCTTACATTCAGCGAGCATATATTTGTTTTGTTCAACTCCTCGTGCTATCTTTCCGGATTTCTTTAACACTTCCAGTAATTCACCTCTTCCACTCCCCAAATCAATAATGGGTCTTTCCTTCGTGCCGGCATTTGCTTCGTTAAAAAACTTAAGGTAAACCTGTGCCCTTTCAATAATATCTTCTCTGCTGCCTCTAAAGGTGTCCATTGCACTAAGGTAAAGAGAATCCATGTCAATGGCTTCAGGGTCAGAGGGAACCTCTTGTTCAGATATCGTTTTAGCGGAAGTTGTTGAATGAGAGTTGTTCTCTTGTTGTGACGGAGTTTTCTTGAAGGTCTGTCTGTATTTTGCAAGTTCACGACTTTGATAATTTACCTGAGCAAAAAGGTCGTTGTTTTTCTTAATTAAAGCCGTTACTTCATTTCTTAGAATAGAGACCTCCTGAGAAACAGTGTAGAAGGCTCTTAAACTCTCAAGAACGGAATAGTTTATTTCCCTTTGTTCTCTAAATATAATCTCATAGAGTTTTAAGATAAACGATTGGAGTTTTTTGCTTTTATTAAAAGGAAAGCGATCTAAGGTCATAGGGATTTTCGTTCTTGGCTTAGACGCTTTTTCCAGAATATCCAAGAGGGAGTTTACCTTATTGATTTCGCTTGTTAATTTGTTCCTTTCGTTAAACTGCTTTGAGATATCAATGAAGTCCTGCTCATGGGCATTTAACTCACCTGAAACAATTTTTTCGACTTTCTTAATTATTTCTTTTTGGTCAATTTCAGGATTATTATCTTCTATCATCGGGACTCTTAAATGAGATGTTTTGGGTGAAAAATATTTTACCATAGGGAACTCTTGTAAAGGGGCTAATAACAAGACATGTAAAGCTTTGAGGTAACCTTGTGAAAATAAAAACCGACTCAAAAAGTCTCAATAAAAATAAATTCTCTGCAGTGCAAAATAACTTTTTAATTTTTAATAGCTCTTTAAAGGGGGTAAAATTGGGTATAATTTTTTTCAATCATACATATAATTTCTTTAATTGAAAATCTAAATATAAAACTATGAAAGTTGAAGTACCGATGGAGTTTATTAACAACCTTGTGAACAAATATGGTTGTACTCAGGATGAGGCGATAAAAGCCTATATGGATGCTAAATCTGATTCGGAGGAATTCTTTCACAAAGATATTGAAAGTAAACTTGCATCGCTTACGGGAAAAAACGGTTATACCCATAAGGAAATAACACCAAAGGAAATTAAACAACATCTGGATAAATATGTCATCGGACAGGATGATTATAAGAAAAGGCTGGCTATTGCAACGGGATACCACTTTAAGATGGTGCATAGAATAAATATGAACGGAAATGACCCTAAAATTAAACGGTTTAGAAAGAAAAATACAATTATTGCCGGGCCTTCAGGTTCAGGAAAAACCTATTGTGTTGAAGTTTTGGGTGATCTCTTGGATATCCCGACAAATATTGTGGATGCAACTGACTACACAGAAGCAGGCTATGTTGGTAAAAATGCTGAAGATATGGTTCGGGAGTTGGTGGATTTTGCTCCTGGAGAAACAAAGCTGGAAAAAGCAGGCTTTATTACCAAATTTGGAGGTCTTATCTTCATTGATGAAATTGATAAAAAGGCAAAGGAAGGAGGACTCATAGGGCATGATATTTCCCGTGAAGGTTTTCAGAGAGCAGTATTAAAACTCATTGAAAGAAAACAAATTTCTATAGATAGTCCCCACTCACCCGCATCTCAAATGAGAGAAATGATGGATGCTCAGAAGGGAACCAGAGCTGCCAAAAAGGATGAAAACCTCATCAATACTGAAAATATCCTTTTTGTCATTGGCGGTTCTTTTCAACGCAACGTTGACAACCTTGAGTCATTGGTTAAAAAGAGGGTTTCCATGAAGTCGGGGAGAATTAAAGAGGATGGAAGTATTACCGTTGTTGGTTTCACCCCTAAAACTGAAAAAACCAAACCTGAAAAACTGAGAAACTATTATAAAGAGGCAAATGCCGACGATTATATTCGTTTCGGTTTATTACCGGAACTTGTGGGAAGAGCTCCAATCAGAACCTATGTAAATCATCTTTCAAAAAATGACTTGGTAAGGATTATGACCAATACGGAAGATTCCATTCTTGAGCAATATAAGTTTGAATTTTCCCTTTTTGATATTGACATTATATTTAAGGACGACGCTATCGATTATGTTGCTCAACAGGCAGAAAAAAGTAAAACAGGGGCACGAGCATTGGTAAGTGTCTGGGAAGATATCTTAACGAATTTTCAGTTTGAACTTCCGGGAAGTAACTTCAAGGAGTTGGTTATTGATGCAAAACTGTGTAAAAGTCCTCAGGATTCACTGTTTAAAATGTTGGAGCGTTCTCCCTTTATGGATTTTATTGAATCCTTTAAAAACAACACGGGAATTACCATCTCCTTTAATAAAAGTGCCGAGAAATATATTAAGAATTATGCCGATAAAGAAAATATTCAGGTAACTGAGGCTATTCGAACCCTTACAAAAGGCATTGATGCCCTCAATTATATGAACTACGATAAGGAATTTGTTATCACCGAAGATATTCTCAAAGACGAAAAATATTTCGATAAAATATATGTTAATTGGCACGACAACAATATAGAATAGTCGATAGTTATTTTCATAGATACTTCCATACATGAAGCCAAAATGTGGCTCATTAATCCCAATTAAATTACATGTTACAATCCGGCAACATAGACATTTTCCCTGTCTTTCACTATAAACTGGAGTTTACTCAGGAACTCAGGAAACAAATCATTGAAGGAAACTATAAAAAGATTTACATTGAACTTCCTTTCTTCCTGAAAGATAAGATTCTGGAAGCGGTAAATTATTTGCCAGCAGTTTCTGTTGTAAGTTATGTAAAGGATGAAAAGGAGTCCCTGCTTCTTGTAGAACCATGCGACCCTTTCATCGAAGCAATCAGAACTGCTCTAGAACTTAAAATACCTCTACACTTCACTGATATTATGGGAGGTGAAACAACCGTTCATTATCTGGATAAAGTCCCGGATAGTTATTGTGTTTATCAGATGGGGTATGAAAAATTCCTCGAACTCTTAACTCCTCATTTCAAGCGAATAAAGAAATCAAAACATGACAAATGTCGGGAAGAGCATATGGCGTGGGAACTTCAACAGGCAGATGAAAAGGAAAAGGCACTCTTTGTTGTTGGAATAGCCCATAGCTTCAGAATTAAAACCCTTTTAGATAAGAAAGCAGGCAAACCGTATGACCTTCTGAAGTTTCAAAAACCAGATAGTATTGCAATTAATTTTCTTTCTGAAGAATCAGTTTCTACAATTCTTCTTGAAGGAGCATATATTTCCTCAGCTTATGAGCTCAGTCGCTCTGGAAAAAGAAAAGCAAAAAAGAAATCGGTGAAAGTTCATGAAAGCGAATTCAAACAGTTTAAGGTATTTACCACCGAAATTAAAGAAGCAGATAAAAACTATATCGGCTTACTCCCCGTAAATAAGGAGGATGTTATAAACCATCTTTTATGGAAAACCATAGAGGACTATGAAAAGGAAATTTCTGAAAAAATTAACCAAAACAGCATCAAAAACTTTATTAAATATTGTCGTAACTACGCAAGAATTTACGGCTCAATCGTTCCAAGTATTTATCACCTGACCATTTCGGCAAGAAATTGTTTCGATGATGACTTTGCATTTCTTCTTTGGCAAAATGCTACAACCTACCCTTGGAATCCTCCGCAAAACAAATATAACATCAGAACTGTTACTTTGGAAGATTTGGGGTTTGACACCAAAAGAATTGTGTTTCATAAAAAAGAATTAAATAAAAGCAGGTTTTTTAGAAAAGTATTTAATCGACAGGAGGATATGGTTACCGATGATGAGCTCAACCCCCATTCTATCTGTAGCTATCAGCCTGAAGATGTAGATGTAGAAAACTTTGGTGAAACAATTAAACAAAGAGCACAGTATAAACTAAACGAAGAACTGACAACTACAAGCCCGTTTATTACCTCTCTTTATGATGGTATTGATTTTCGGGAAACCATTAAAAACCAACTTTTTGACCAAAAGATTTATGTTAAGGAAGAAAAAAAAATTGAGGAAGGATTTGGGTCAGTGGTTATCATTTTCGACCATGATGATAAAGAGGAAAAATATCCTTATAAAATGACCTGGCTTGGAGAGCACAATCAGGAATCAGATATGGCTTTTTATGCTTCAGAAAAAGAGAAAAAACAAATCGGACCAGGGATTTTTGAGTGTCAATATGGAGGTTTTTTACTGAGTTTTCCCCCCGGAAGGCTTTTGGATATATGGACATTGCGAGAGCTCAGTTATTTCGAAAACAAATATGAACGACTGCTTGCTGCAGGAATTGCTTTCTCATTGGACAGATATGTCGTATATGTAGCTCCCAAGAAACCATCAATAATGATGCAGCAGTTTGCCCGTCTCTATTCTGTAACCATAATTTATATGCCCCTTGGTTTTTTCCCACGGGAAAAAATGAGGAAAATTAAAACATTTCATATTCTTAGTGATAAATCCAAGAGAAAGATTGCAGAAAAATATATCTTTCGATAAAAATGATACTGCAGAGAGATTTAATTATAAAAACTTTAACGAAAAGAATAGCTCTCTTTTGTTTATAATCAAAAGAATCAAAAAGCCTTATTGTGTATAATTATTTTTAAATAATTGTGAACTTTTAAAATTCCTGAGAGGAGGTGAACGTATTGGCTTTAATTATTACAGATGAGTGTGTTAACTGTGGTGTTTGTGAACCGGAATGTCCTAATGAAGCAATTGCAGAAGGAGATGATCAATACGAAATTGAGCCGGATAAATGCACTGAGTGTGTTGGCCACTTTGAAGAGCCTCAATGTGTGGAAGTTTGTCCTGTCGATTGTATTGAAAAGGATCCAAACAATGAAGAAACACAGGATGAATTATTGGCAAAGAAAGAAAAACTTGCTGGCTAACTGGAGATTATTACATGGAAGAAGAAATTAAGGCAGCTTTAGAAAAAGTAAGGCCTGGTCTTCAAATGGATGGTGGAGATGTCGATTTTGTCGGCGTTGACGAAAACGGAGTTGTTCAAGTTAAGTTACGTGGTGCTTGTGGCTCGTGCCCGAGTGCTATGATGACATTAAAATTTGGTATTGAAACCCGTTTAAAAGAAGAAGTTCCAGGAGTTACGGAAGTTGTAGCTGTATAAATCATTTCAGGTTTTCCCCATCGACGTATATGGTGGGGAAAATTCTGAAGATTAAACCAAGGGGACAGGTAGCTATCATGCTCCCTGTAGTCGATTATGTTACGAGAAACTCTAAATTCCGAATTTTTTGAAGTAAATCAGGAACGTTTCCTCTCTGAATTCCTCTTATACCCCTTTTGGGAATCAATAAAAAATAAAAAAATTACCTCTGAAAGTGGAGATGTAATTCATATCCTTTCCCCCGGTATTAGAAACTTCGGGGAAGGACCTGATTATAAAAACTGCTTTTTTCTCCTTAATAAATCCAAGAAAGTACATACGGGGGATGTTGAAATACATGTGAGAGCATCAGATTGGCTTCGGCATGGGCATCAGAAAAACAGTGCCTACTCACACGTAAGACTTCATGTTTTTGAAATTAATGATACCGACCTCTCCGGTTTGGAATACAAACCCTTTCTCAATGTTCAAATTAATCCAACAGAAAAGGAAAAAACCCGAAGAAAAATACCGCAGAGAAATGTTGCTGAACGTTGTAGGGCAGTAGCTAACTGGAATAAAACCATTTATGAGGACTTAAGTGATGCGGGATTTAAAAAACTTAAGGAAAAAGGTAAAAGAATTCATGAGATAGCCAACAATGAGACAATAGCCCTTTTATTGTTAATCTTAAGAGTTCATGGTCAGGTAAAAAACAGCGATATTTTTTTGAACGCTGGAATAAACGTGGTGCAAAATATTGAGATGTGCAAAAAACTCAATATTGAGGAGATGTTTATTGCTCTTTGTGGTTCAAGTCGGTTGCTCCATTTCCTTTTGGAAAAAAAAGGGAATCAGGAGGGCTTTAGGGAAAAATTGCTTGAATATTTCTCTCAGTGGGAGAGGTTGAAGAAAAAACATGCTTTTAAGGAGCTAACCTATTCTCCCTGGTCAATTACCGGAAATCGACCTCAAAATGCTCCTGCAATAAGATTTTTGCAATTTGCCTGTCTTGTGCGTTCAATGAACATTTCCTCCTTATCCAAAACAGTTAGTAAAAGCGACATGGATATTAAGGAGTTAAGGAAAATCTTCATTGTTAAAGTGAAAATCCCTCAATCACTGCATGAATTTATCGCACCATTTTTTAAAAACTATTCTTTGGAATACAGTGATAGTATGCTGGAAAATATTGCAATTGATGCCTTAATTCCCTGGACGATAGTTAAGAAGAAAAACCTCAGTAAAAAAGATTTACTCGAAAAATTCAGCTTGCTTAAATTTCCAACGCAAAAAAACAGCAAACTTTCCTTTTTTGCGCAGGGAAAAGATTTTAATGCGCTGAGCCTTAATCTTTTTCAAAAGCAGGGACTTCTCTGGCTTTACGACAATTTTTGCATGTATCGGGATATTAGTTGTGAAAGTTGTATTTTCAGACCAGAACCATAAATTTGAAATCTCCTTATGAAACAGCGTTTAGAAATTCATGTTGAAGGTATTGTACAAGGGGTTGGCTTTCGACCATTTGCCGCAAACCTTGCCAAAAGAGAACATCTCACAGGTTTTGTAAGTAATTCTTCCGAGGGAGTGGAAATTGAAGTTGAAGGAGAAAAGAAGAAAACCCAGGCATTCTTAAATGACTTAAAGGAAAAAGCACCGCCACTTTCGGTTATTACAAAAATAATCTCTCAAGAAATCCCTCTTGTAGGAGATAAAAACTTTACCATTCTGCAATCCAACGGGCATTCAAAAGTAACCACCTTGATTTCACCTGATACTGCGGTTTGTAAGGATTGTCTCGAGGAAATGTTTGATAAAGATAACCGACGTTACCTCTACCCCTTTATTAACTGTACAAATTGTGGCCCCCGTTACACAATTATTGAAAATATTCCTTACGACAGACCTTATACCTCAATGAAACATTTCACCATGTGTAAGAAGTGTCAGGCAGAGTATGACAGTCCCGACAATAGAAGATATCACGCCCAGCCAAACGCTTGTCCCGATTGTGGTCCTCATGTTGAACTTCTTGATTCAATGAAAAATAAAGTTGTCTCAAATGACCCTGTTGAAGCTACTGCCGAACTTCTCAAACAGGGAAAGATTGTTGCAATAAAAGGTCTGGGTGGTTTCCATCTTGCCGTTGACGCATGTAATGACGATGCAGTAACTCTCCTGAGAACAAGAAAAGGGCGAGAGGAAAAACCCTTTGCAATTATGGTGAATAATATTGAGTCGGCAAAAAACCTTGCAGAAATAAGTGAGGAAGAGGAACTTCTTTTATGTTCAAGACAAACCCCCATTGTTTTGCTCAATACAAAATTGAACAATTCTCTTTCAAAATCATTGGCTCCTGGAAATAACAGGCGGGGAATTATGCTTCCCTATACCCCTTTACAGTATATGCTCATGAGTTTTGCTTTCAAAGCTTTGGTTATGACCAGTGCCAACTATAGTGATGAACCAATATGTATTGACAATAACGAGGCTTTTCAGCGGTTAAACAATATTGCTGATTTTTTTCTTGTTCACAACCGGGATATTTATATCCGAAGTGATGATTCCGTTGTAATTCATCTTGCAAATAAAACCCGACAAATAAGAAGAAGCAGAGGTTTTATTCCTCAACCAATTTTTGTTCAGTCTGACGGGTTAACTGTTCTGGGAACAGGAGGAGAATTAAAAAACACTCTTTGTTTGCTCGGGAGAAATCAGGCGATTATGAGTCAGCATATTGGTGATTTAGAAAATATTGAGGCATATAATTTTTTTCAGTCAACAGCGAAACATCTGGAAAGACTTTTTGAGGCAAAACCGGAAGTGATCGCTTACGACTTGCATCCCGGTTATCTTTCAACCCAGTGGGCATTGGAACAACAAGAGGTGAAGCTTATAGGAGTTCAGCATCATCACGCCCATCTTGCCTCGTGTATGGCGGAAAATAACCTGAGCGAACCAGTTATCGGTTTAATCATGGACGGAACGGGATATGGAACGGACAAAACCATCTGGGGAGGTGAAGTTTTAATTGGCGACTTCAAGGAGTTCAACCGTTTTGCTTGTTTTGAACCAATGCCTTTACCGGGGGGGGACGCTGCGATAAAAGCTCCCTGGAGAACAGCGGTTAGTTATTTATACAAAACTTATGGCAATGATTTACCGGAAATACCCTTTCTTAAACTCAATGACATAAACTCCATTCTTCAAATGGTGGGAAATAATATAAATTCCCCTTTGACCAGTAGTTGCGGAAGACTCTTTGACGCAGTAGCTGCAATGTGCGGAGGAAGGCAGGAAATACGTTATGAAGGACAGGCTGCAATTGAGTTTATGCAGGCTGCGGAACATTCTTCTGAAAATATTCTGGAATTTTCCATTGTTGACGATAAAGATCTCAAGCGTATTTCAGTTACAACTTTGGTGAAATCAATAGTAAAAGAGCTAAAGGCAGGAAAAAGTTTCGGTGAAATAAGTACGATGTTTCATGCAACCCTTGTAGTTCTGTTTACTGAAGTTGTTTTAAAAGCAAAAAAGGAAACGGGTATTAATACGGTGGTTTTAAGCGGCGGGGTATTCCAAAATATGTTTTTATTGGAAGGAACGATTACTGCCTTGAAGGGTAAAGGTTTTGATGTTCATGCTCATTCACAAGTACCTGCCAACGATGGCGGGATTTCTCTGGGTCAGACATTAATTGCAAGAGAACAATTGAAGTAGTTGTTCAGGTAACTGGATTTTTTAATCCCCTTTTTATTAGTTCATCTTTCGATCCACAATAATTTGCAATTTGATGGAATGAGGTTTTTTATTCTCCTTCAACTCTGTTTCGTCCTGTTTCCTTTGCTTTATAAAGTGCTGAATCAGCATTTTTTACGAGGTCGGTATGGTCTGAACATGAGGTTGGGATAGTTGTTGCTACTCCCAGACTCAGGGTAACTTTATCTGAAACTTGAGAAAATAAATGAGGGATGTTAAGCTCCTCAACATTAACCCTTATTTTTTCTGCCAGCTCCATTGCTCTTTCAATACTGGTATCCGGCAATACTGCAATAAACTCTTCACCGCCGTAACGGGCAACTAAGTCAGTGTTCCTGACGAGTGTTTTATCTAAAACTTGTGCCACTCGTATCAGGCAATCATCTCCTGCAGAATGACCATAATTATCATTGAAATTTTTAAAGAAGTCCACATCCATTAAAATTACCGAAAGAACTGACTGAGCACGTCTTGCTCTATCCCATTCCTGCTTGAGGAACTCATCAAGTTTGCGACGGTTATAGATGTTTGTCAGACCGTCAACACACGTTAGTTTTTCCAGAATATCGCTTTTATGCTTCAGGTTTAGGTGGGTTTTTATACGGGCGTTTACAATAGGGAGGCTAAATGGTTTCGTGATGTAATCAACTGCTCCCAGTTCAAGACCTTTTGTCTCATCCTCCTCCCCGGTTTTTCCCGTAATGAAAATTATCGGGATATTAATTGTCGCATCATTTTCTTTGAGCTTTTTACACACATCATAACCGTTCATTCCCGGCATTTCAATGTCAAGAAGAATCAGGTCGGGACTGTTCCCCGAGTTTGCAATTTCGAGAGCTTTTTCGCCACTGGTGGCAAATCTCACGTTATACTGTTCCTTGAGTTGTGCTCCAAGAAGTTTAATGTTCATAGGGCAGTCATCTACAAGGAGAATTTCTTTTTTTGATAGGTTGATATTCATTTCACCCCTCCTTAAAATCAATTTTAAGAGCTTGACCAATTTTTATCAGCGAAGGCATTGCATTGTCAAAATCAAGGTTGTTTAAATATCCCTCAAGTTCCTCCATCTCGCTTTTCAGGTGGTTCAGCTTCAGAAGTTCAGCTATTTCCTGAAAACAATCTTCCACATCAAAACTGTTCTCCTTGATCAATGAATACAACTGAAGAAGCAAGGGTTCAACTTTTTCTTTGTCAAACCCTTCACGCTCATTCTGGGGAACGGTTTCCTTCTTAGCAATATTATTTTTCAGTTCCCTTGATGACTGCAATGTCAGATGCAAATGGGGAATACAATCTTCTAATAAGGCTGGACAATCATCATACTTTTCCTTTTTCAACGCTTCATCCAGAGCCGTTGTTGCTTTATAGAGTTCCATTGACGCAATGTTGCCCGATACACCTTTCAGGGTATGGGCTTGTAGCATGGCTGTTTTGAAATCTTTTCTTTGCAAAGAGTCTCTGATCTCTTCCTCCCATCTGTCATATTCCGTAGCAAACATGATTACAACTTTCTTCAGAAGCTCTTTGTTGTTTCCAAGATTTCTTAGAGCAACAGAAATATCAATTCCTGGTATATGTTCAGGCAGTTCATCCTCTTTTAAGGGGGTGGAGGTGTGAACTTCTTCTTTCTTGGACACTGGGGTTGTACGCTCGGATGGTTTTATCCATTTGATCAGGGTGGAAAATAGTTTTTCCGGGTCAATGGGCTTTGTTGCATGATCATTCATTCCAATACTCAAACATTTTTCTTTTTCACTTGCCATTGCATGAGCGGTCATTGCGATAACAGGTAAATCTTTAAATTGTTTGTTTTGGCGAATGATTGTTGTAGCCTCATATCCGTCCATCTCCGGCATTTGAATATCCATGAGGACGACATCGAAATTGTCTTTGCCGACAGTTTCCACCGCTTCCCTGCCATTGTTTGCGATTGTTATCTCAAAACCAGCGTTAGACAATATCCCCGTGGCAACCTCCTGATTGATAAGGTTGTCCTCAACCAAAAGGATTTTGGCTCCCTTGATTTTTTCCAGTTCATCATTCCTTTTAGACAGCTTGGAGGTGGGTTTTCTTCTGGTAAACCTTTTTTGTCCAAATGTTTCCATAATTGTGTCAAACATGACGGAGGAATTTACGGGTTTTATAAGGAACCCGTCTAAATTGGCTTCCTCAGCTTTTCGTACAACTTCTTCCCTGCCATATGCCGTGACCATGATAATCGTTGGAATTGATGTGATGTTTGGATTTTTTCTAATACAATTCGTTGCCTCTATGCCGTCCATTTCCGGCATCTTCCAGTCCATGAGCACGAGTTTATATGGGTCATCTTTAGGTGAGCTCTCCAAAAGCTCAATCGCCTCTTTTCCTGAACTTGCAATGGTTGCGTTAAAGGAGAATGATTGAAGAAGGTTTTGCAAAATGGTTCGGGAAGTTTTATTGTCATCGACGACAAGAATCTTTAATCCTTCGAGAGATTCAGGCGGTAAGAGTTTGTGTTTTCTCCTCTCTCCCTGCAACCCTAATGACAGGGTGAAAATAAATGAACTTCCTTCGTGCAGTTTGCTTTCAACCCATATCTCACCGCCCATTAATTCAACCAGTCTTTTGCATATGGTTAACCCCAGACCTGTCCCTCCGTATTTTCTCGTAGTGGAAATATCCGCCTGGCTGAATGATTTGAATAAGCGCCCTATTTGTTCCTGACTAAGTCCTATTCCAGTGTCCTTGACGGTAAATTGAAGGACAACTTCCCGTGTTTTTTCAGAGATGGACACTTTATTGATCTCAATGACAATTTCCCCATTTTCGGTAAACTTGATGGCATTGTTGGTGAGGTTGAGAAGGATCTGACCTATCCGTAACGGGTCTCCTTTGAGAAGAGTGGGTACGTCACTTGTTGTGGCAAAATGTACTTCAAGCCCTTTTTCCTCTGCTTTGTGGGTGATTAATATGGAAAGGTTGTCCAAAATATCCTCCAGATTGAAATCCACCGTCTCTATGTCCATTTTCCCCGCTTCTATTTTCGAGAAGTCGAGGATGTCATTGATAATCCCAAGGAGAGATTGGGCAGATGATTGTACCTTGTTGAGAAAATCATGTTGTTTTGAGGTCAACTCTGTCTGAAGTGCGAGATGGGTCATCCCAATGATTGCATTCATTGGTGTCCTGATCTCATGGCTCATCATGGAAAGAAATTCTGATTTGCTTTTGTTGGCATCAATTGCCTGATCTCTGGCTTCCGCAGCAATTTTCTCTGACGTAAGTAACTGTTCCTGACTTCGTTTTAGCTCGATATTTTTTTCGGTGAGTTCAAGGGCTTTTTGCTCCAAGTCCTGTGTCCGTTCATTGACAATGCTCTCAAGGTTTTTGTTCATTAACTCTATCTCATCAATCTTATCCCTGATCGCATTTCTCATTTTCACGAAACTTCTTGCCAGATTTCCCAATTCGTCTTTGCGACCAGTATCTATTTCTTCATCCAGATTTCCTTTGGTAAGTTGGTCGGCACTTTCCTGTAACGAGCGGATTGGCAGGATAAGACGGGTAAGAAACCAGCCGGAAATGAGAGCACCCCCAACAGAAAAAAGAAGAATTACAAGTAATGTGGTTGCAGACCTTGAGCGGGTGGTTACCGCCTCATCCCGTAAGGTTGACATATTGTCCTGATGCTCTCCGATTGTTGCCTGAAGAGAAGCAAGGGCTTCATTATAGATTTGCTTTCCTTTTCCAAGGACAAGCCGAAGAGCGTCCGACTTGGCATATCCTGAACTTAAGGAGATAACTTCATACCCTGTTTTTACAAATTCAACTCTCTTGTCAAGAAACCCCTGTATTGAATGTGTGTCTTCCTTGTGGTTGACATCGTTGATGGTCTCCTGATAATCCTTGACCTCCTTGTCCAGCTGGATATGCAACGCTTCTATCTCAGCTTTCAGTTGATCCATCCTGTCAGGATCCTCGGCACTTACATGACCAATAAGGCGTAACAGTTCTCCCTGAAGTGTTTTTTCTATTTGGTTGATCTTAATTATCGGGAGTGCCTCGGTCTCAAAAAGCCTTAAAGAAACATTTGCGACGTTTGAGGTAAAGAAATACCCCGTGATTCCCATAGTTAAAATCGAAACAATGGCGATAAGAGCATTGATTATCAGTTTGTTTCGGATTTTCATGCCATCTCCAGCAAAAGATTCTTATTTATAAAATTCTTTGACCACCTCACGGGCAAGTGAAGTGTCTACATAATCCTTAGGATCCTCAGAGTGGAGCTTTACCCCTGTTGTTTTAAGATAATCCATTACCTCTTGCGTGAAGGTTGTTAAACGTTCCCCGTTTTTCATTAAGATCTCTTCTTTTGCATGGGGAACTATCGCACCGGTTTCATTTTCCAACAACTCCTTTTTGGAAAGAGGGGAGGTCTTATACAAAGTACGATTTAAAATCTCGTAGTACTCGTTTTTATTCTTCGGCTCGGACAACCATTGGACTGCACTAAGCCATCCCCTCAACACTTTTTTTACATCCTCCGGATTTTCTTTCAGCAGTTTCTTTTGGGTGATGAAGCCGTCTCCAATTACTCCCGGATACTCTGCACTGTTGGCAATCGGCCTGCCGGCACCCTCATTTACAAGTTTTGTTGCTTCCGGGTCAAACTGTATAACAGCAGAAAATACCCCTCTCTTGAATGCCTTGCTAAGGCTTGGCGTGTCCTTGGCTTGACGCATCTTTACATCGGAAAGGGTTAGACTTGATTGTTTTTTAAGAATCTTGCTCAGGAAGAAACGTAGGGAGATATCGTCGGAGTACATTCCAATAATTTTCCCCTTTAACTCATTAATGTCCTTGATACTATTGGAGAGAAGAAACTTGTCCCCCCCGTTCGACCAGTCATATTCGTAGATGAAAATGTTTTCGGGATATTCGTTTATCAACTCTATCGCTGAGGAGGTAATGATGTTATAGAAATCCAGTTTTCCATGCTTGAATGCGGGAACCCCATCGTAGCCAGTAAACATCCTCACTTCCACATCAACTCCCTCCGCTTTCCAGAACCCTTTTTCCTGAGCAACAAAGGCCGCTCCGTAGGGCATCCAGAACTCGGCAATGCCGAAGGAGTACGTTTTTCCGAAAGCAGTTTGGGAACAAAAAAACGAAATGAAAAAAACGCTGAGTAGAGCTTGTTTTATTTGTTTGTTCATGTTGTCCTGATTAAAGGGTTATTAAAAAACAGGGAAAACGGTTTTCTCAAGGAGATAACTCTATTGACTCCATTCCAGCACTTATACCACGATGTATTGTTATTAGGAGTCAACACCCCGCCAAGCAATTTTATGAACTTGAAATTATTTACAAAACATTTTACCTTTTTCATGATAAATCTTGAAAGTTTTATTAAAGGATATAATTCTCGGTTTATTCTTTATATACCTTGCTCTTCCATTCATCAAGAGTCATGTCAATGATGCTCGCCGCATCCTCTCCCTTCGGCACCGCATTTTTTGCCAAGACGCTGTAGGGGCATGCGACCAAGGCGCAGCCAACGCTGCCTGGTGGTACAGGAATCCATCTATGAGCAGTGAAAATCATTTCATATTCAATTTTCTGGTTGCGGGAGATTGTCGCAATGCTTTCAGCCATTCCATAGGGTATGGAACCAGTGATTCTTATAGCCTCACCTTCAGAGAGACCGATGTCAAGTTCCCCTGTGTCTTCCATAAAGAGGTTCGCCGTTTCGTTCCTGTTTTTGGCGATGGCCAAGCCCAGAGCGCACCAAACAAACCCGACCTTTCCTTTTAATCTTGGTTTTATCGAAATGTTCGGGACAGAAACGGAGTGGGATTTTTCTGCGCAGAGGACTGAGGCTCCGGGCAACAGGGGAAATTTCTTGTCATCACGGGTTCCAAACAATGCCTGCCCTGCATCAATGAGTGGTTGCATGTCATACACCGGAATTTTTTTGCCATAGGCACCCACGACCTCACAGTAAGGTGTTTCGTTCTTTTGGCTAAAGTTGTCTGCAAGATGGTATCCCCATATAGCACCATTGAGGCCGCAAAAAGACGATGCCTGGATCATGTTGATCTGACCGATATAGGAACCTCCTGCCTTTGTCTGGTACCCCGCTTCCGCACGGTCAAATGCAATGATGTCCGTCAACCCCTTGTCTATGGCATGGTTTTGTTCAACAACGCCTGTTGAGAGAGTGATTACTGAGATATACCCGTTTCCGCTGGCTCCGGGGTTTCCGTATCCGTCACAGTAATCATCAAAAGGACCCACCGCTCCGTTTACTACATCTTTTAAATCCATGTCTTGCTCCTTTTCTTTTAAAAGTGACTAAAAATATCCTATTGTTTTTCGGGAGCGTTTCGCTCTCTTTCCAGATAGGCGTTCCCTTCTTTCAGGATATAGCCGAGCTTATACCAGTCTGTCACCATTTCAGTCTTAGAGGAAACATAGTCCCGATCCCACCGCAGGGCTTCCCCTCCATCAGTCGCATACACCGTGGTTGGTCGTTCCATTGGCCACCAATATTCCGTGCACTCATAGAAATCCGAGTGCCATGGGATTGACATTTGCTTGCTACAGTCGCCAGCCTCCAGGGTTGAATGATCCAAACGAAAAGGATCGATGTAGTTGTACAGATCTTTGTAGTTGCTCCTTAAATACCAGCTTGCCTCAATTCCCACATCCATTGGTGCGCCGTCACAGTTGTCCAATGTGGCGAAATTGAGGCCGTTCGGGGTGGTTTCATCGACCGGTTCGGGGGGGACACCTCCCCAGTCATTGAGGAACTGGCCGTTTTTCCACAATTCCATATAGCGGTATTGGATAGGGGTTAACGTGGCTCCCCATTTCCATTCGTCATTGTAGAGTTTCGGCATTTTGTAATCGTATAGTTCCCTTGGTACCGCCGGGGAGCCAGGTTTTCTGAGAGAATTGAAAATTATTTCCGCAGTTTTTTTGTCGGCCGGGTCGATATTCTCAATAAAATCGTGTGCTTTGCCCACTTTTTGTAACCACTTGACATCCACCGTGGAGGCAAGGATTGGGTAGATGTCATACTTGAAGGAGGGGTTTTGTGTCGGTTCCGGCGATACCCCCCGGTCAACCATTGTCTGGTGAAGCGTGTTGTACAGGGAAATAACGCTTCTGATGGAAGGTGCGTATTTTGGCGGGGTGCATATGACCCATGCCCCTGAAGCGTCATGGGTTTTTCCTGTCAACCTGAACTTGACCTTTGCGTTTACCGGTCCGTCGGAAACATCATCGTACCATCCGTCGTTGTTGAAAAAAGTGTCCTTGTCGAGGGGGGTGTTGTAGGGGGAGGCGGCGATGCCATGGCCACCGAGTACGGTAAGCCTTCCCAGAATATCGGTTTTCATTTCGCCAAGATATATGTTTTCCACTGTTTTTGGTGTGCCTGTCACGGAACTTCCCCCGCTCCATTCCGTATAATTTCCCCCGTCAAAAACTGCTTTTTTATTTCCTCCGGTCACTTTACGAACACCTGGGTCGATGACCAGCTTTTTTCGGTTTTCATCACCGATGATTCCGGCGTTTCTCAAAGGGGTGTCCACTTCAAGATCCTTGAACATGTGCCAGGCGGCTTTTTTGTTGGCGAGATGCACCTCCCAGGTTATTTCAGCAACTTCGTCCAATATCTCCCCAAGGAGCTTGTTGTCTTTGTCGTAGGCATATAAACGAAAGCGGGCGGCCTGTCTTTTAATTTTCCCGTCTTTTTTGTATCCGCCTTCCGGGGGGGCGTAATCATAAGGTTTTTCTGGTCCGATAAAATATGCGTCAGGATGGTTTCCTGCCCGCATAATACCAAGGGCTGGAAATATTTTTACCGACTCGACTTTTGTAAGATCAAAACTTCCTTCCATAACCACCTCCAAAAAATAAAAATTAGTTTAAAGACCCTGTTTCAGTGAAAACTTGATACCTCCTTTTCCAAAATATTGAGTCTGGCCAGCGATTTTCCAGTCCATAATACAATGTGCGCCTATCCAAATATTCATTAAACGCTTCCTTTACCTGTCTTTCATAGTCTTCCAGTGCTTGGCAATCTTTGTCGAAATACCGTGATATTGCTTCAGCAGCCTCAATTCCAGCTTTAAGCCCTTTTAGTATTCCTGACGATGAAAGAGGGTCACAGCTCATGGCAGCGTCTCCTGCCGCAAGCCATCCCTCTCCGGTAATTTGGCTCAGAAGCTGACTTTTGGCCGAACAAATCCTTGCTTTCACAAAAGGGTGGAAACAGGATGCCCGCTCTTTTGTATATACGCTTTCCTGCAGTTTGTAATTCATGAAATCCAGTGGATTTTTTCGGGAGTCCTTCAAAATATCCGCATCAGTCATATAATTCACCACAAGCCTTCCGTCATTCAGGCAGGAAGAATAAAACCACCCGCTTTGCATAGCTTCAACCAGAACATGGTTTTTAAACTGCGATGTTCCCTTTGCGGGGGAAGCGTAGCTCAAGACAGCGATAAGCCTGTCATATTCAATCTGGCGTTTTTGGAGTAACCTTGCTCCATACGATTTTCTGCCAGTGGCATCGACCACAAATTGCGCTTGAAGGTCAAAAGCCTTTTTGTTTTTTTGTACTGTGAGATGCCAGCAATTGTCCGCTTTTTCAATGTGGGAAAAACGTGTTTCCCTAAAAATCTTAATACCGCATCTTTCCACATGGTTGAGCAATGCTTTGT
>JADGAW010000069.1 GCA_015231815.1 Nitrospinota bacterium | reverse complement strand
TTTACCAATCTTGTAGGTCTGAAAAATGAAGATATTCAGCAGAAAAAAACCTATGATTTTTATCATGACAGGTCTCAAAGGGATAATATTGTTGCTGAAATGAGAAAAAAAGGGTTTTATGAAGACTATGAGGTTAATGCTAAAAAAGCTGATGGAACACTTTTTTGGGTTGTTGGTTCAACAAGAATTATTTCCTACAAAGGTGAGATGGTTTCGTTGAGTGGATTTTACGAAATAACCAAACAAAAAGAAGATAAGATACTGCTTGAGAAGTTTTCACAGGAATTGGTTAATTCGCAGGAAACAGAAAGAAAGCGAATTTCTCGGGAGTTACACGACAGTATTGGTCAAAACCTCCTCAGTATCGTAAATGAAATAAAAAGAATTATCAAGGTGAGCGATACGAAAAAGGAGTCCATTAAGCCAGCAATGAAATTTCTTTCAGAAATCACCTTAAGAACTTATCAGGAGGTACGAGAGATATCTCATAATCTGCGTCCTCCAATCCTTGACGAACTAGGACTCGAAGAAGCAGTAAAAAACCTTTCCGGTAGTATCAAGGCAACAACCGACATTCAGTTTACGCTAAATTTTTCCCTCTATGAAACCAAAATTCCCAACGAAATTCAAATTAACCTCTACCGTATTATTCAGGAAAGTCTTCTCAACATCCTCAAACATTCCAAGGCAAAAAACAGTCAAATTGATTTGGAAATAAAAGATAATTTTCTCATCATGACCATTAAGGATGATGGAAAAGGGTTTACAGTGATTAAGAGTTCAGAAGGCATTGGAATTATTGGAATGGAGGAACGGGTAAAACTGATGCAAGGAGAATTTACAATTACATCTGCTCCCCAAAAAGGTACAACAATTCATTGCACAATTCCTTTGAAAAGTGAGTAGCTTTTCCTTCTCAAAAAAAATAGTCTATTACCGGTTTGATGGTTAAATCATCGGCAAAAAGCTTCTTTTAATCCCCCACCCCCTTTATCAAGGGGAGTTTTAAAAACCCAACCTTACTTTTACCCCGAGTTGAGGAATTCACTTTTGTTGTGCCACCAGGCCTTCAGTTCATTTTTAAAGTTCCTGAGTTCACTTGATTCCACGTCAGGGTTTTTGTTAAAAAAGATTTCTGCTTTATTGCGGGTATAGTCTATTATTTTTTTGTCACGAAGAATATTTATCCATTTCAAATCAGGTAATCCCGTTTGCTGGGTTCCTAAAAAATTTCCTGGCCCCCTGATTTCAAGGTCTTTTTCCGCAATATAAAAACCATCGTTACTCTCCACCATCACCTCAATTCTTTTTTTCCCGTCCTGAGAAACTTTATAGGAAATAAGAAAGCACCAGGACTGCGCACTGCCACGCCCTACTCTTCCACGTAACTGATGAAGCTGAGAAAGACCAAACCGTTCGGCATGTTCAATAATCATCACCGAGGCGTTCGGAACATCCACGCCAACTTCAATAACCGTTGTTGATACCAAAACATCAAGGTTGCCCTTTTTAAATTCCCCCATAACCTCCTCTTTTTCCTTATTTTTCATTCTGCCATGAAGCAACCCGACCTTATAGGCGGAAAAATAACCATCCCGAAGTTCCTCATAAGCTTTTTCGGCAGCCTGAAGATCAATAAGCTCCGATTCCTCTACCAGAGGAAAAAGAATGTACCCCTGCCGTCCTTCATCAACTGCCCTTTTCATAAATGTGTAGGACTTCTTTTTCTTACTTGAGGTGAAATGTTCCGTCAAAACAGGTTTTCTATTAGCGGGCATTTCGTCAATAACCGACACTGATAAATCGCCAAAAAGGGTCAGGGTTAATGTACGAGGAATTGGCGTAGCGGTCATGACCAGAAGTTCTGGAGTGCTCCCCTTTTCCATAAGAGTGACCCTTTGCTTTACTCCAAATTTGTGCTGTTCATCAATGATTACAAGTCCAAGTTCCTTAAACTCAACTTTATCTTGAATTATTGCGTGGGTTCCAAAAACAACATCAATTTCTTTGTTGTTTATTTTTTGGTAGATTTCCTCCTTTTCTTTTTTTGCAATACCAGAGGTGAGGATTATTGAGTTGTAGCCAAGTTCCTCAAGAAGAGGCTGAAGATTTATGTAATGCTGAAAGGCTAGGATTTCCGTTGGAGCCATCATTGCTGACTGATATCCGTTAGAGCAACAAATAGCCAAAGCATGAAGTGCTACAGCCGTCTTTCCCGACCCAACATCCCCCTGTAAAAGACGGTTCATGCTGGAGTCGGAAGCCATATCAGAGCGAATTTCATGAATGACCCTTTTTTGTGCGTTGGTAAGTTCAAATCCCAACTTATTACGAATTTCTTCTAAAAGAGAATCACTACATGCGAGGTTTCTTCCCCGCTTGTAGGTAATATTTTTCTTTCTCTGCAACAAACCATATTGCAAAAGAAACATTTCCTCAAACTTCAAGCGTTTATGTGCTGGAGAATCAGCAAAATTAAGTTTCAGAACATCCTTTGCCTCTGGAAAATGCACCTCATGAAATGCAACAGTTCTGGAGAGAAGTCGGTTTTCCCTCACAATGTGTTCCGGTAAGGTTTCATGAAGAGCTGCTCCAAACTCCCTTACTGCATGAAACATAACGGTACGAATTTTCCTTTGGGTAAGGTTTTTCGTAAGTTTGTAAACGGGAACAATTCTTCCAATATGAATATGCTGGTCATCCTCTCCTTCAACCTCCTCAACTTCCGGATGTACTACCGTTCGGACATTTTGAAAACCGTTGTATTCAACCTTACCGAAAACAATCACCTCCTTACCCTCGGTAAATTTCTTAGCAAGGTAACTGGACATATTGGTGAAATAAATCAGTTTCAAATAATAATCTTTTTCATCTTTGAGGGTGACTTCTATGATTGTTTTAAATGCCCGTTTTGTTCGTTTTATGTCGGTTCGCACAACGGTTGCCTTGAAGGTTTCGTACTGGTTGAACTCAAGTTGTTCGATTGTTTTGATTTCCGCTCTGTTTTCATAGCGAAAGGGAAGATAAGAGAGCAAATCATAGAGTGTTTCAATCCCCAGCAAACCAAATAATATTGCAGTTTGTTTCCCAACACCTGTAAGTGAGGTTACAGATATTCTGCGAGGGTCACCTTCCTTGTTTGGGTAGGTTGGAAGAGCAGTTTTTTCTTCGGCAACCGGAGCAACAGAAGTATTTTCAGCATCAGTTTCCCGGTAATATTCAGCCTGAGTTTCCCTGAGAGTAACCTCACGAGGCATAGTAGCGGTAAAGTCTGCACTTGACTCCTGCAAGCCGCTAACCTGCGAAAAAATATTTTTAGCCTCAATAATACGTGCTTTTTTCGCATTACTGTCCAGTTGAGAGTAGTTCTTAAAGACTTTGAGCAAGGCCTCAATATTCTTCTTAGGGGAAGAACCTTTTTCTTCGACCATCTTCTGCAAGCCTTTAATAACAACATTTTCAAAATGCTTTGTTGTATTGAGTCTTTTGAAGTTTTCCTTCGTTATGAGGTCAATTGCTTTAAGTTGTTGACTATATTTATTCATTTAAAATCGTAAATTGGTAGAACAGTTGAACTGTATCGGTAAAACAGTGTATGTGTAGAAGGGTAAATGGGTAGAAGAGTTAATGGGTAGATGGGTAAAAGGGAAAATAAGTAAATGAACGAAACTATTCTTCAGTAAATTATCTTTTCACTCTTCACTCTTCACCTTCACTCTTCACCTTCAAACCATAATTATAGTTAAGGCTCTGGCTAATTCAGGTAAAATATTCAATATTTGTAATAATTAATTCCTCTATGTCATCAAACAACTCCCACATTTATTCGAAAATACAAACCCTTCATAAGTCATTTGAACATGAACAGCTTTTTCGTTCTTTAAAAAACATTAGCCCCACTGATTCGCCCCATTACATTGAGATAAACGGAGCCAAACTTCTTAACGCCTGCTCCAATAACTACCTTGGACTTACCCACAACCCTGAGATAATTCAAGCGGTACAAAAAGCAGTAGAAGAGTATGGTGCGGGAGGTGGTGCATCACGCCTTGTTTCAGGAAACTGTAACCTTTACTCCAGCATTGAAAATACTCTTATAGATTTCTTTGAGTTGGACAATTCTTTTTCATCTCTGGTTTTTAGTAATGGCTATGCCGGTAACATTGGTATTTTGTCTGCTCTGGGAAGTTTTCCTAACACGGAAATATTTATGGACAAGCTCTGTCATGCATCGCTTATAGACGGGGCTTTGCTTTCAGGAGCTAAAATTAAACGGTACAAGCATAACGACTCCACGCATTTGGAAGCTTTGTTTGCAAAATCCCATAGCCTCAACAAAATTATTGTTACCGACGGAGTTTTTAGTATGGACGGTAATTTGGCTCATCTTAACGAAATTATTGACCTTAAAAACAAGCACAAAGCTTTTCTTGTTGTGGATGATGCACACGGGATTGGTGTTCTGGGAGAAAAAGGCAAGGGAATTATTGAAGAGCTTAACATTAGCCATAAAGAAATAGATTGTCTTATAGGAACCTTTGGCAAAGCTTTTGGTCTTTACGGCGCCTTTGCTGTTGCTCACAATGAGGTTATTGATTTTTTTATAAACAAAGCACGAAGCCTTATTTTTTCCACTGCCTTACCTCCGGCAATATTATCGGGAATACTTACTTCACTCGAAATTGTAAAAAGAATGAATGCAGAAAGAAGCAGGTTGAGGAGAATGTCGATTGAACTTCGAAATACTCTTCAGACCAGAGGGTACAAGGTTCCTGAAGGCATTACCCCAATAGTTCCCATCATTTTGGGAGAAAATGAAAAAGCATTAACAATGGCAGAAAAATGTTTGCAGAAGGGAGTTTTTATATCAGCTATTCGACCTCCTGCTGTTCCAAAGAATAGAGCTCGTCTTAGGTTGACCCTTTCATCTGGCTTTGAAGAAAAAGAAATAGACCCAATCCTCAACTGTTTTGAATAAAACAGCTACTCTTCCATTGCAACAGTTTCTCCTTTTGTTCTCAGCTCTTCAAACTTAATAACAAAAAGAAGAAGAGCTGGTGTTACAAAGATAGTGAAAACTGTTGAGAAGGCAAGTCCTCCTGTAATAACACTGCCAAGTCCCCGGTAAAATTCAGAACCGGGACCAGGAGCCAAAATAAGGGGTAACATTCCAAAAATTGAAGTAATACTGCTCATAAAAATGGGTCTAAGTCGTGTTCTTGTTGCTTCAAGAATTCCTTCTTTATATTCCATGCCATCGTTTCGAATATAGTTCAGGCTTTGATGAACAATTAAAATTGCATTGTTTACAACAATTCCGATGAGAATAACAAAACCCAGCATAGTAAGAATGTCCAAGGGCTGAGGAGCAATCAGAAGATTTGTAATTGCCAGCCCGATAAATCCACCTGCTGTTGCCAAAGGGATGGTAAATAAGATAACCAAGGGGTATATAAAGTTACTAAAAAGAGTTGCCATTAACAGGAAGGTGATAATCAGGGCAAAAACCAAGTTCCACTTCATGGTTCCTACTGTACTAAGAAGTTTGTCAGCAGTTCCGGTCAAAGAAACATCAATTCCTTTCAACATTCCCTGCTTTTTAACACCAGCAATAATTCCTTCCTGAAGAACCCCCATTGCTTCCTCAACCGTCATATTAAGCGGCGGTGTAACCCGCAGGGTAATGGTTCTTTTTCCACCCAAATGCCTTATTTCACTAATTCCCGTAGTTCTTTCAACCTGAGCCAGTTCCTCAATGGGAACAAGTTTTCCTCCAGGTGTTGCAATTAGACTTTTATATAACTTTTCCGGTGTATTAATTTCATTGGTATCTCCAGTCATAACCAAATCGATTTTCTTTTGACCCGCCTGTTTGAATTCTCCTATTTTTCTTCCATCAAGCATAATATCAGCAAAAGTTCCCAGTGATGTACTGTCTAATCCGACCGCCTTAAGTCTGTCTCTGTTGGGAGTTAACCGAACTTCAGGAAAGAGTAGCTCAACTGATGGAACGGGTCTTACCTGTGACCCCTTCATGCCCTGCATAATTGTTCCAAAGAGCATTCCGCCGACATTTGCAATTTTTTCTATATCTGCACCTGAAAGGTCAACATCAATACTTCTACCCTCTCCTATTCCCTCTTCAAAAACACCTCGTTGAACACTGATACCAAAGACTCCAGGAAAAGAATTTACCCCGGGAACAAAAAGAGGAATGAGTTCAGCTGCTCTTTGTTCATGAAGGCTTGTTGCACCCATAAGAACAAATCCACCTATTGAGACATAAAACATCCTGTTAATTGCCGGAAAGCCGTCTTTTTCTTTATTCACATAAGGCATATATCGTTTAAAAAGCTTTATTCCCATTTCCCTTTTTTCTTCATAGGATAAACCAGGGGGAGGAATAAGTATGCTCATTACCAGATTTTGGTTTCCCTGAGGCAAATATTCCATCTTAGGAAAAAGAATCCATACTGAAAGAAGAGAAAATGCCGTTAAAATTGCAACGGTTTGTATCTGGGTCATCCTGTTTTTCAATGCCATCTGCAAGAGGTTCATAATCGCTGCATTGGCTTTCTGTCCGAATTCAACAATAAACTGTGTACGCTCTCTGAAATCATCTGCCTTTGTTTTCTTTTCGTGGCTTTTGGTAAATCGCATTATTTGTGTCCAAAGCATGGGAATAACCGAAATTGAAACAAAAAGAGAGAAACTTATTGCTGCAGTAACCGCAATGGCAATATCCTTGAAAAGCTGTCCCGCTTCGTCTTCGAGAAAAACAATCGGTACGAAAACAGCAATTGTGGTTAAGGCAGAGGCAATTAAGGCACCCCAAACCTCGCTGGTACCATCATATGCCGCCAAGTAAAATGTTTTCCCCATTTTTCTGTGACGGTCGATGTTTTCAAGAACAACAATGGCACTGTCCAGCAACATTCCGACCGTAAAGGAAATCCCTGCAAGAGAAATCGTATTTAAACTTCTTCCCATAAGCTGAAAAATAGAGAATGTCGCAACGATACTTATTGGTATTGCCATTGCCACAACTGAAGTTGCACTGAAGGAACGAAGAAACAATATAAGTACAATGATTGCAAGAATAGCTCCCACGAAAATATTTTGCTGTACAAGGTCTATTGCTCCCCCGATATAAGGACGCTGGTCGTAAAGCCACCGAATATAGAGATTGTGTTTTGCAAGAATCCCCTCATTTAATTCTTTTACAGCGACCTCTACCCTGTTGGTAACATCAACGACATTTGCTGTCGGCTCAGGTACAACCCCCATTGCAATCCCCTGCTTACCAAGAAACATTACCGTCTGCTCTTTTTTATGATAACCAATGACCACATCCGCAACATCACCAAGGGTCACTCTTTTTTGTCCGTCAGAAACAATAACAACATCCTTAATTGACTGTGCGTTTCTAAACTGGGATGTTGTTCTTACCCGGTAGCTTCTTCTTGAGACATCAATTGTTCCTGCAGAAATATCCACATTTTCTCTTCGTACAACGTCTATGAGCTGATCAACGGTAATACCGTATGCCGCCAACCTTTCCTGATCAACAACAATATGCATTTCCTTTCCTGTTCCTCCGGCAACAAAGAGGGAAGAAACCCCTTCCACCCGTTCAATGTGCTCTTTGATTTCATTTTCAAACATTGTTTTATATTCATCAATGTCATTGTTGTTTCCTTCCTTTGTCATGAGCATGCTCCAGATAACAGGACTTGCAGACTCTCCACTGGACTTGATTACGGGTTTTTCAACATTTTCCGGATACCGTTGAACTTCGTTAAGCTTATTGGAAACATCCAACATTGCTTCTTTGATATCAGTTCCAATCTTAAACTTGAGGGTAATGGTTCCTACATTATCTTTTGCAGAACTTTCGTAACTGGTAAGCTTTGGCGTACTTTTTAATGTTTTTTCCTGCTCCTCAATAATATCCCGTTCGATTTCGTAAGGAGTTGCTCCAGGCCAGACTGTTGTTATGGAAATCTTAGGCTGAGTTACATGGGGAGTAAGCTGGTATGGGAGTTTCGTTAAGGAGAAGAAACCAACGAGGAGAATGAAGATTACTCCGACCAGAATTGTAACGGGGTTTTTAATAGAAAGTTTAATTAAATCCATAGGGATTTCATGGTTAAATTATTAATACTGAAACATGGCATTTACTCATCACTCATCACTTTTCACTGCTCACCCTTCACTACCATTAAAGGCATATCAGGGAAAATTCTTTCATTGCCTTTTACGACAACCATCATCCCCGCCTGAATTCCTTGAGCAGCAACAGCAGCATTTAAATTCTCAAAGCCAATTACCTTCACAGGAACCATCATTGCCTTCCCATGGTTGTCGATGAAAATTACTTCCTGACCAAACCTTCTGATAACAGCATCCCGTGGTACCAAAAGAGCCTCTTCAACACGCACAGCTTTTAATTTTATAGTGCATTGCATACCCTCATAGAGTTCTTCATCAGTAGAGATTCTTATTTTTAATGGGAATGTTCTTGTTGACATATCCCCTTGAGGAATAATCGCATCAACTTTACCGAGAAATTCCTTGTTTTCAATATAAACCTTGATTTCATCTCCTACCTGAAGTTGCTTTAAAAATCTCTGGGGGACATTAAAGACTGCGTCAATACGTTTGGTATTAACAATAGTCGCTACATTTTTTCCTGTAGAAACCCATTCACCTCGTTCTGTCGTTTTCTTGACAATAATTCCATTAAAAGGAGCCTTAATTTCCTTTTCGTCCCGTTCGATTTTCTTTGCTTTTATCTGGGATTCGAGAGTTTTAACGCTTTGCCTTAATTTTTGTACAAGATAATATGTCTGATCATATTGTGTGCGGGAAATACTTTTTTGTTTTAACAGTTTTTCGTATCGTGATAGATTCTTTCGTTCCCGGGTGAGATCTGAGATGGTTCCTCTAAGAGCCGATTGATCAGCACTAATATTAGCATCAAGTTTTTCATGCTCAATTCTGACAAGAACATCATCTTTTTTAACACTTTCCCCCTCTTCGAAAAGAACTTCCTCAACTAAGCCATTGGTAGCGGAGGCAACATTAGAAAGCTGATTAAAATAAACCGTTCCGACAAAATCCTGTAGTGGATTTACTGTTCCCTTTTGGATTGGGCTTACACGTACGAGAGATGGACGCATTTGTTTTTCTTCTTTTTTTTCAGCAGCATACGCAAAAAGAGGAAGAAACAATAATAAGATAATAACGATTTTCTTCATTTAGCCTCCTTAAATAAGAACTCTTGAAATTTATCAATGACTTTTAAAAATGAAGCCATTTCTTCTTCTGAAAACACATTATTTAACCGCTCAATTTTCGGATCAAAAATACCTGACAATTCTGATATTAATGATTTCCCACTTTTTGTTACGGAAATTCGGAAAGAACGACGGTCATTGTTCTGTCGGACTTTTGTTATATATCCCTTTTTCTCAAGGACATCCATCATACGGGTGATGGTTGTTTTATTCTTATAGAGGTATTCTGAAATCTCCGTTTGGGTTATTGCAGGGTTTTCGTTGAGAATTTTCAATAAGGTAAACTGTTCCCCTGCGATACCATAAGGCTTGAGGAAGCTGTTAAAGCTGTTTCTCAAAAGGTTTGCTGTTCTATTGATATGAAACCCCACCGGACATTTATGAACACTTTCCAATTTCATGTCGCTTAATAAAATAAAGTTTTATATGCAACTATACGCCATGCAACTAAAAAAGTCAAAAAATAGTTCAGGCTTAACTATCCTCTGTGCAATAAAGGCTAATAAATGATTATTGTTTACGTGCTGCGGAATTGGTTCTATGAGTTTCTTAGTGGTAATTCAGCGCTTAAAGGGGATATGGAAAAATGAGAGACAAAAGGTATTAAATAATA
>JADGAW010000068.1 GCA_015231815.1 Nitrospinota bacterium | reverse complement strand
TAATTATTGGTTATGGAGCTCATCTCGTAAGAAACGGGCTTGGTTCTGTGGTTACGAAGATGATGGAAAAGGAATGGGTTACCCACCTGATGACAAACGGAGCAGGAACAATTCACGATTTTGAGTTTGCCCTCATGGGAAAATCTACTGAAGACGTACGGGAAAACATTGCAAACGGCACCTTTGGTATTTGGGAAGAAACCGGAAAATACATACATCTCGCTCTTCTTGTTGGAGCCTTGGAAGGAAGAGGCTATGGCGAATCACTCGGAAAGGTGGTTTGTGAAGAAAAGCTTACCCTCCCAACAATTGAGGAATTAAAAGAGCAAATTAGCCGAAAAATGGAAACCGGAGAAAATAACCTTGCTGCATATTCTGAATTATTGGAAACCATGCAAAAACATTCCCTTGCTTCTGGAGAGATTTCTCTCTCTTTTCCATGGAAAAAACATTCTCTTCTTGCAAATGCTTTTCGCCTTGGTATTCCTTTAACGGTACACCCAGGAATAGGATACGATATTATTAACACCCACCCTCTCTATAACGGTGCAGTTATCGGCAGAGGAGGCGGAACTGATTTCAAGGTTTTTTGTAAGTCAATGGAAAACCTCAGTGAAGGAGTTTTTTGTTCCATTGGTTCGGCAATTATGTCCCCACAGGTTTTTGAAAAGGCAATGTCGGTAGTGAATAATATCGGACTTCAAAGGGGAAAGAAAACCGAGGGACATTATATTCTCGTTAATGATTTACAGGAAGGCACGTGGGACTGGTCGAAGGGGGAGCCACCTAAAGACAACCCTGCATATTATCTTCGTTACTGTAAATCTTTTGCTCGAATGGGTGGTGAAATGGATTATGTTTGTGGAAATAACAGGGATATTATTTCCGGTATTTACCAACAGCTCATATCTGGGCAATAGCACTTTAACCCACTTCCAATGGGGAAAAAACAATGAAAGAAAGCTCATTTGATATTATTTGTTCAACCCACTTAATGTGGGATTTGCATTTGTTTCAAAGACCTCAACAAATTATGTCACGCCTTTCCCAACGACATAAAATCCTTTATTTCGCTCCTGTTTCCATCCTTGCCTATTGTAAGTTTAAAAAAGTTCGTAAAAACAGAATCGTTAAAGTAAACGAAAACCTTACGGTATTTCGTCCGTTGGTTCTTCCCTATGGAGAAGAATATCCATGGATAAAGGAATTAAATAAAAAAATTGTTATTCGCTTCATCAAAGCTTTTATGAAGCAAAACAATTTCAGCAACACCTTTGTTCTCTGGCTTTACACCCCTCTTGCCTATTATTTACCCGGTAAACTGGGAGAAAAAGCGGTCGTTTATGATTGCATGGACGATTTTAAATCCTTTCTCGGAACCCCCGGGTATATGGAAACAAAAGAAAAAGAAGTTGTAAAAGCAGCGGATATCTTTTTTGCTGGTGGAGAAACCCTTCTTAAAAATAAGGGTAGTAACCATAAAAATGCTACCTGCTTTCCCTGCGGTGTTGAGGTGGACCATTTTGGCAAAGCTCAAGACACGAGCAAGCCAAAACCAACTGATATGCAAAATATTACAGGAAAAATTCTCGGCTATTATGGAGCAGTTGACGAGCGAATCGATTATGACCTGATACACTACCTTGCCAAGAAAAATAAAAATTGGAGTATCGTAATTCTGGGACCAATTGCCAAAGTCAAAAAACCTGATTTTTTTGACACAACAAACAATATTCATTATCTTGGTAGCAAAGATTACAAGGAGTTACCAAGCTATTGCGCCCACTTCGATGTTTGCCTTATTCCCTTTAAAATGAATGATCCTGTAACGGAGCATTTAAACCCAACAAAAACCCTCGAATATCTAGCAACGGGAAAGCCTGTTATTTCCTCTAATGTCCCCGATATTGTCAAACATTTTTCAGATATTGTCTCAATTGCCGATAATTATGATACCTTCGCAAAGCTTGTGGAAAATGAACTTGCCAACCCCTCTGAGGAAAAACGTCTAAAAGGACTGGAAATTGTTCAGGGAAAATCATGGGATGCTATGGTGAAAGGAATGGAATCAATCATTGAAGAGCATCTCTTAAAGAAATAAAACAACTCGCCATGAAATCCACTGGAAAAGCCTTGGTTATTTGTTCCTCCCGACAAGAAAAAATAGTATCGGCGGTGAAAAATGAACTTGAGGATTTTCTTCCGGAAAATATTATTTACCTCGGTAACGATAGTTCACCTTTTTCTTCCATGAAAAACATTACCTTTCTCTCGTGGGGAAAGGGAAGTTTTACTCTAAAAGCGGCATGGAAAACCTTACCGAGAATCAAGAAGCTAAATCCTTCAACGGTTCTTCTTCCCATAAATAATTTCAAGGGAGAAGGATACTATCTTCTCCGACTCTTTGCCAGAAAAATTGCAGGAGAAAAAGTTCTTGAGGTTTTTCCTGATGAAAGAGTTATTGAACTCAAGGACAGTTTTGTCGTTTTAGCACTTTCTGGTCTTGAAAAATGGCTGCATATTTTTATACAAAATGTTCTCGAACTTTTTTCGGATTATTTTCGGAAAAAATATGGACGAAACCTTCCCACCGGAGATTATGTTCCCCCTCAAACTCCTCTTCACTATAAAACAGTTCAAGAAAGCTCTTCTGTTTTAAATCCGGACGTTTCCATAGTCATTCGTTCCTTTAACGAAGAAGAGTTTATGAAGAAAAACCTTGAGGCTATATTTTCCCAAAAAGATGTTTCCTTTGAAGTGATTCTTATTGATTCGGGTTCAACTGATGCAACTGTAGAAATAGCAAATGAGTTTCCTCTACGGATATATACAATCGAGAAAAGCTCCTTTAGCTACCCCGGAGTTCTCAATCTTGGCGCAGAATTATGTAAGGGAAAAATTATGGTAAATATTAGTGCCCACGCAATTCCGGTAAACAATGAGTGGCTGAAAAACCTTATTGAGCCACTTAAGAATCCTCATGTGGCGGGAGTTCATGGAGCTGAAATGCCCATGGAAGGGAGATGTGGACTTCTTGAGAGAATACGGTTAGAGGGAAGTTTCCGAAAAAACATCATTGAAAGAAAAAACGACCACACCTTTTCCAACGCCAACTCGGCAATGCCAATTGCCTTGGTAAAACAATTCCCCTTTAACGAAGCACTTAATTGGGCTGAAGACCAATACTGGACCTATCAGCTACAAAAAGCTGGATACATAACCATCTACACCCCCCACGCAAAGGTGTATCATTCCCATAACCTTGATATGGAAGGGGATTTCATTCGTTGCTATAAATACTTCAAGGTAGTTGCACAATATATTTACCAAGAAGAGTCTAACAAGCTACGAAAAGATTGGAGACAAGACCTTGCTTTTCGCTCAATGGAGTTTCGCCGTTTTCTCACAGGGGGCAATCATATGTCCCTCATCCCTGCCCTTTTTTACGCCCCCTTTTGTGAGTTCATCTTTTACCTCGGCTGCGACACTGCATGCCGTGAATATTTTAAAGGGGACGCTACCCTTTGATATAATAACCAAATGCCAAGACTTTCACGAGTAGTTTTTTTCGGTGTACCTCATCATATAACCCAACGTGGTAATCGTAGGGCAGATGTTTTCTTCACCGATGCAGACAAAAATGCCTATCTTGAACTTCTTCAAAAATACAGCCAGCAAAACAATGTTGAAATTCTTGCCTATTGCTTGATGACAAACCATATACACCTTATTGCTATTCCCGAGGCTGAGGATGGACTCCACCGGGTTCTTAAACCACTGCATATGCGATACGCTCAACGAGTAAATCGTCAGAAAGGATGGATCGGTCATTTCTGGCAAGGACGTTTCTTCTCTTCTCCCCTAGATGATGCATATTTATGGGCATCCCTTCGTTATGTTGAGCGCAACCCCGTTCGTGCTGGTATTGTAGCCCAAGCAGAGGACTACCGTTGGTCAAGTGCTGCAGCCCATTGCGGAAAGTGTAAAGATCCGATATTAACAAAAGACACCGAATGGCTGAAGCGATTGGAGGCTATTGATGATTGGTCTTCTTGGCTATCCATAAAAGATGAGCAGGATAAGGTAGAGGTGCTACGTACCTACATAATGAAAGGTCTCCCATGCGGTTCAGACAAATTCATCCTGTCATTGGAAAAACGTACAGGTCGCAATCTTAAATATAGGAAACAGGGACGGCAGCCTAAAGGGTAGCGTCCCCTTTAAAAAAAATGTCAAACTCCCCAGTTGTTAGTGTTTTAATGCCCGCATATAATCATGAGAGTTACATTGGAGAAGCAATTGAGAGCGTTCTGGAGCAAAACTTTTCAGACTTTGAGCTGATCATAATTGATGACGGTTCTCAAGATGGAACAGCCGAAAAAATCAGAGAATTTAAAGACAAAAGAATAACCTTTCTTCGTCAGGAAAACCAAGGTGCAGCCAAAACCATTAACCGATGTCTTTCCCTTGCACAAGGGGAATTTATTGCTATCCTTAACTCAGACGATATTTACCACCCTGACAGGCTTTCATTGCTTTTAGAGAAAATGAAAGACGAAACAAATAGTTTCCTCATCACTGACATTACCCTCATTGACGAAAAGGGCAAAACCATTGAAGATAAATATCATTGGTGGATACGCTGGTATGAAAGAATCAAGGAAAACTATTCCCTCATTAACGAACCCCTTACCGTACTTTTTTCGGGAAACTATACCGTCACGACCTCAAATTTCTTTTTCAGACGTTCCCTTTTGGAAAAAGTTGGAGCCATGAGCGAGCACCGATACATTCATGATTATGACTTTGCCTTTAAAGCAATCAGAGCCAACCAAAAAGGATTTTACTTTTACCGGGAGAAAAAGCTTCTTTCCTACCGACTTCATGGAGCCAACGAAATTACTGGGAATAAGCTATACGCAAACTTCGAGGGGTTTCATTTTATCTGTGACCAATTAACTCAATCATTACCGGAAGGTTTTAATCACCATGTAAAACATCTGAGGGAACTGGCGACCATCATTGTGAAGGAAACCGATGAATCCTGGAGGAATCGATTCTCACAGAACAACAACGACCCCACCCCCTTTGCATCCCAAAGAACCGATTTAGCTTTTTACCTCAAGCAGTACAAAAGTGAACGCAAAATTTATATTTGGGGTGCTGGTTCTCATGGAAAAAACTTGCATCAACTCTTTAAAGGGTTTGGTATTGAAATTACGGGCTTCATTGATAAAGGGCATGATACATTTTCCACCGAAATTCAAGGAATTCCGGTACACTCACCGTCAATCATTGAAACCAATAATTCTTCGGAGATCAAACCTTTTATTGTTATTGGAACAATGTATGTTGACGAGGTGGTTCATCAACTGGTTGATGTTGGATATAAAGCATGGGAGGACTTTCTTTAATGAAAAGCAATACCTCCATCAACAAAGAACTTTGGAAAAATGACTGCTATCTGTCAGAAGTTGAAAACCATCTCGACACCATAAAGCTTCTCAGTGTTGATATATTTGACACCCTTATTTTGAGAAGTGTCCACTCACCACAGGATATATTTACCCACTGTGGCGAGGAAGCCATACAGCAAGGTTTCGTAAAGACAGGAATCCATCCTACAGAATTCAAAAAAGCCAGAATTCATTACGGCAATATCGCTCATGGAGAGGCGTTACGACAATCCAGAGAGGAAACCCTGAAGGAAATTTACTCTTTCATCCCTCTCATTACAGTCGATGCTCAAAAACTGGTTGACTTAGAAGTCTTGCAGGAAAAAAAATATTGTTACGTAAACCCTGTAATGCTCTCCTTAATTAACTTCTTTAACGAACGGAACGTTCCGGTGGTTTTGTTGTCGGACATGTACCTCTCAACCCAACAGATGACAAAAATTCTCGAGGGTTCCGGCTTATCGTCAGAAAAGTACCGTTTTTTGTTTATCTCCAATGAATCAAGAGGACCAAAGGGCAACGGCGAACTCTTTCGCCAGATGATGGAAAAGTTCCCTGATATTTCCAGTAATGAGATGATACATATTGGCGATTCAATTCCTTCAGATATCAACGGAGCAAAGCTGGCTGAAATTCCTGTAATTCATTACACAAATCCTGAAGAGATGGATTTTATTTTCGGATGGGAGAATGTCAGGCACGGAAGAATCCTTCCTGAACTTTCCTCTTTCAGACTCTGTGCCGCAAGACTTTCCGGTAATCTTCCTGATAAAAATAATTTTTGGCATATTTTCGGTTCCTCCATCCTTGGCCCCTTCTTTTCAGCATATGCGGAATGGGTGGTGGATATCTGTGTTAGAGAAAATAAGAAAAAGGTTTTTCCTATAATGCGGGGCGGTATTATTTTAAAAAGGTTCATAGAGTGTGCGGCATCGAACAGAAATATTTCTCTAGCTGTTGAGCCTCTCTATGTCTCTCGTTTAACCACAGCGTTTTCCACTATCAATGAGTTTGACCGTGATGAGGTGGAATATCTTTTTGTCAGGAGAAATGTTACGGTTGAGGGATTATTTACCCTTCTGGAACTTCCTGAGGAAGCCATATCTCCCTATTCTACGTACAAAGAAGTAATTATTCAGGACAGTGACGACATTATTTTTGAAGAGAGTAAAACCCTCCGGGAAAGTCTCATTAATTATATTTCACAGGAAAAATACCGGGAACAGCTCAACAATCGGGTAAAAGAAGAGCGCACCCTTTTAATGGGTTACCTCAATGAAACGTGCGGAAACCTTAACGATGCTGTTACCGTTGATTTTGGTTTTCAGGGAACAATTCAAAGCAATATCGATAAAGCACTTTCAATTGAGGGAAAAGAGGAACGGTTTCTCCACCTTATCGCCTTTGGGGAAGAAATGATTGATAAACATGTTCATGCAGGTTCTGATATCCGGGGTTTTGTGGGAAATAGTGGAGAAAACCTTGATTTAATCAGGAGCATAAACAGAAGTCCGGCGGCAATTGAAACACTTCTTATGGAAAACATGGGAAGCGTAATTGGTTATCAGAATGAAGGAACTAAGGTAATTCCTGTCCTTTCAGATATTAAGGCACCTGTGGAAGAGTTCAAAAATAAAACAATTCTTATTGAAGCTGCCTTAAGGTTTCAGGAACTGTGGTTTCAATTTAAGAAAATAAAACCGGAAACAGCTTGTCAGCTCTTAAACAACAAACGGGAATTGTGTAAACTTATTCACCGGGTTATTGACCTGCCAACTCCAAATGAGGTAAAAAACCTTGGTTCTCTTCATCATGAAGATAACTATGGCAGTAAAATTCTCGCCAGAATAATTGATGCAAAAAAAGAAACACTTCCTGGTGAGGCAAGCCCGAATATCTTTATGCGTAAAGGACGTTATGGCTTTGACCATTGCCCCATAAGTTGGTATCAGGGAACAGTAAGTGTACAACACCCAACTTATTTACTCAACAGATTTACCGAAGTGAATAATTGTAAAGACAATTTTGCATTAATGTCTGATCTTTGTGAAATTATCAAAGACAATAACATCAATGAAGTTACTCTTTATGGTATTGGCACTATTGGAAGAGCGTTCATTGATGTAGCGAGACTCAACAAAATTTCCATTAACTTTATTGTTGACGGAAACAACACGTTATGGGGTAGTTCTGTTGAGGGGATAGAGGTTATTTCATTAGAAGAAGCAATTGCACGAGGGTGTACCACCTACGCAATTTCTTCACTGGGATATGCTATTGAAATTATCAAAACCATTAAAAAACGGTTTACGAAAGAACCTGTCGAGCCAAAAATTTTTGCCGCTCCCTGGTACTTTTAACGTTGGGTTTATCCGACAATACTTCTTTTACTTCAACTTTCTTTTCCAACAATTAATTGAGTTCAAAAACCCGTGCGGCATCAACATCAAGAGAAAGAAGTGTTTTTTTCATTTCATCGTTATGAACCGTGGAACTAATAAGAACGAGGTAATCTCCATCGGGTTTGTATGGTCTTTTGACAGGGGTTCCGTCAATTTCCCCATCATGAAAACTATCGATAAACTCCTTAATATGGATTTTTCTTTCCCTCAAACGGTTATATATTTTTTTGGCTGTGACTGAAGTTCCAAAGATAAACACCTCCTTTTTATAGAGGGGAATTGAGTCAAGCCATCGATCAATTTCCTCTTCATCAAAACGGTTGATGCTAAATGCGTCCATTACCTTGGACATTTTTTGGGTTGCCTCAATAACCTTATTCTGAAGGTGTGCCATCGATTTAAATTTTGGTTCGAAAACATGTCGTGCCACATTATTGTAATCAAGTGCCATAACATCAGCGTTATCATAAATGTAGGTTCCGGGAAAAGGGGTTGTTTGCGACACCAATACCTGATCGGGTTGAGTTTCTTCAACAAACCGAATAGATTCCTCAAGGTCGTCCTCTGTTTCACCGGGAAAACCAACCATCATATTCACAAGACTGGCAATTCCCACCTTCTTACAGTTTGCAAGGAACTCTTTATTCTTAGCGACAAAGGTCTCTTTTTTCATTTTGTTTAGAACAGCCTGAGAGCCCGACTCAATACCAATCCAAAAATATTCACATCCGCTTTCCCTCATTTTCTCCAACGTTTCCAAATCCAAGTTAGAGCGGGTCTGACAACCCCACGGCATAGTAATTCCCTCTTTCATTTTGGTATTGCAAAACTCAAAGAGATACTTTTTGTTAAAAGTGAAGGTATCATCAACAAAGGCAAAATTAACTGCATCATATTTCGTAATAAGAAACTTGAGTTCATCAAGAATGTTTCGGATACTTCTTCTCCTGACCTTTGGTCCAAACAGCCTTTTTTTCATGGGCTGGCAGAAGGTGCATTCATAAGGACAACCACGAGAGGTGATAAGACCAAAATGTTTTGGCTCATTTCCGTACATTTTGTCCAGAGGATATAAATGACGGGCAGGAAACGGTAAAGTATCAAGGTCTTTAATCCAGCCATCTACTGTTCCATGAACAATTCCAGTAGCAGTTTTGATATAGGTTCTCATTAAATTCTCAGGCTTTATTTTCCCTTCAAGATATTCAAGGTAAAGGGGCAAGCTTTCCTCAGATTCACCGTAAAGAACTGCATCAACATTTTCGCTTTTTATAACTGCTTCCGGAAGAGCTGTAGCATGTGGACCACCGAAAATACATTTCCCCTTAAACCCTTTTTGTTTAATTTCCCGACAAACATCAAGAGAAAACTTAAACTGAAAAGTCATCGAACTAAAACCAACAATATCTGCATCAAGGGGGATAGCATCAGCAAGAGGAACATCAATAAAACGACAGTCGATAATAGAGACCTCATCTCCACGTTCTTCCAAAATAGCTCCAAGGTAACAAATGCCCAGAGCTACGGTCTGTTTAAAGAGTTTTTTCTCCCAATCGAGGGTAGGATTTATGAGAACAATTTTCATGCGTTATTTTCTTTCACCTTTTTCCCAACACTTTTCTTTTCAGGTTCTTCTGGAAGTTGCTCCACATAAATACTCTGACTTGGAAAAGCAAAGGCAGCACCATTTTTCTCAACAATTTTCATAAACTCCAGCATATTTTCATGTTTTATTCTTCTCCATTCCTGCCAGTTGGTTGTTTTGGTGAAGTAATAGAGATCGATATTAACTGAAGAGCTGGCAAATTCTGCTAAATGTACCATGAGCTTTGCCTTTGAATTCTTCGGTTGTGCAATTTCAGGGTTATTCTCAAGGTAAGCAAGAATATCACTTACGATTTTTTCCAGCTGTGCTCCAGTAGTGCGATACTCAACTCCAATAAGCATTTTAATTCGCCTGATTCTCATCTTGCTCCAATTGGTAATTGGCTGATCAGCAAGAAGTCTATTGGGAATTGTTTGGACAGAATTAGCAAAGGTTCGTAATTTTGTCGTTGCAACTCCAATTTCCTCAACCGTTCCCTCCACGGCAGCTGTTTCTATCCAATCACCCCTT
>JADGAW010000067.1 GCA_015231815.1 Nitrospinota bacterium | reverse complement strand
AGGTTACTTAAGTAAGTATATTATCTATAACCCTGAGAGTAGCCCCTTCACTGCTCAATGGAAAGGAAAGGTAAAGGCAGAAAACCTGTATATATCATTTACCGGAAAAGTTGATATTACCCTTGGAGATAAAACATATCATTTCAAAAACTATGGAAATGAAAAGGAGTTTGCCCTGTTAAGTGCAATGAGCAGCTCGTTACCCATTACTGTTCAGTATGAGTTCAATCCTTTGGAAAAAGAGAGGGAAGATGTCAATTACCAAATGTTCCTGAAAACATACCAAGGAGTCGCCGATAAGCCCGTCATTAAAATTTATCAAAAGAAAAACAATAAGGAGATTACTCCCGTTACGAACTTTTCTGACAAAGAAAATACTACCGTAAAATTTTTCATTGGATGGATACAAGACCTTTTAACAGGGGTTATTGTTCTTCTTCTTTTTTTCACCGGTAGAGAAAAAATAAGAGTTCAAATATATTTTTTGTTTGTCTTATGTGCCATTTTTATAATGACCTATTTACAATTAAACTATAAATTCAACCTTCTAATTATTGGTTCGTTGTTTTTCATTCCAGAGATTTTATTCAGATTTAATGAAAAGGTTGATCTACGACTTTCATTTTTGGAAGTAAATGTTTTACTGTTTTTGAACGTTTTTTTTCTGTTTCACATCAATAGTAATATTGTAGAAAACCTTCTTCAAGGTTTGGGTATGTTGAGCAATCAAGTACTCTATTTGGCTATTGGAGATGATGGACTAACCTATGAGAGGTTATCGAGGATTTTACTTGAAGGAAATTTTTTCTGGGGAGGAGAAGATGCTTATTTCTCTCATCCTTTTTTCAGGTATTACCGTGCAATACAGCACTTAATTTTTGGTGATGGACTTAATTACCTTTTCTTTGTTGATTATTTCTTACTCCTTTCGCTTTCCATTTGTCTGACATTAATTTTGTTAAGAAAGATACAAGATGGTTTTATACCCTACTTTTATTGCTTCTTTTTTTATTTATTGCTCTTTGGGTTGGCAAGCGACAAGGTTTTTGACGGCTTACAGGAACCACTTGCACTAAGTTGTTTTCTTTTAGCAATTATTGTTTGGGTTAAAAATTTTGAACAAAAGCTTTATTTCATTCCCTTATTCATTGGAATTGCTTCTATTACAAGAATTAATTACATTCCAGGACTTTTTTGTTTACTTATGTTTATTTTCTACTGTGATTTTAAAAGGTATAAAAGTATGAGGAAATTAATTCTTCCATTAACTATTTATGGTTTCATCCTCCTTTTACCCTTGGCTCATAACCTTTACTTCAATAATACGTTTGATTTGTTTGTAACCAGCAAAAGCTTAACGATGAACGCTCAGGTTGGAATATTTGAAACTTCTCTTGAAAATTCATCAACGGTAATGAAACTTTCCATGGAACGGTTTATACATCAATTAAACTATTTTTTTGTGATTGATACACCTCTTAACGGAGGGTTTGCCTGGCTTTTTCATATTGCACAAATATTGTTTTGCGTAACTCTGGTTTGCAAAATAAAAAACAAGGAATACTTTGATGTTGCTTTTCTTCTTATTCCATTTGCATTTTTATTGCCCCATATTGTATTTAGTATAGATAATTATTACCCAAGACATATTCTTGCCGGTTATATTTCTTTATCGCTTTTTCTGGCACTTATTGGTAGTGAAAATAGTAAAAAAGCGTTATTTTTTCAAGCAATCCTCAAGAAATAAACACCTTGATTTTACAGAAGAAAACTATAGTAATTCTGTTGATGCTTAACATTATTGTCGGGCTTTTTTTCTATTTGTACACGTATCCTCATACCCGAATTCCCTCAGATGAAAAAGTTTTTGCTCTTGATACCGAAATATACTCCAAGTGTTTATCTGAACGCCTTATTTGTTCCCCATCTATTCGGGGAGAGTTTACGAAACCCGTTTTTATTATTGCAGCGGGAATTGTTCATAATGTTGTCGGGAGATTTATCCCGATTTCTCCTCTGGAGGCAATTAACCTTCTCAGCTATATTTCCCTTGGAATTATTGGTTTTTTTCTTCAACTGCTCATTGTTGGACATCAAAAGGAATATTACAGGTCAGTAATTGTTCTCGTTATTTTTTACACGTCTGTAACCGTAAATGCCAATCAGCTTTGGGTCGGTTATTCAACCTTTCTTGCCTGTTTGGTTTTAATGTCAATTTATTTTCTTTATTCCATAATTACTCATGAAAATAAAAAGGTTTTCATTGCTGCGTACCTTACAACATCTGTTGCGGCTTTTTATTCCCAATTGTCGTCATTGCCCTATCTTGTAGGCAGCGGTATTGTCGGGCTCCTATGGTCAAAATATTACCTAAAGGACAGCAAAAAAGCTTTATTTCTTTTTAAGCTTTTTCTCATAGCTATACTTCTGGTTATTGCTGGAGATGTCCTTTCTTTAGTTGTTCAAAAAGCATCATACTTGAAAGTTTTTTGGGAGAATGCTCTTTTGAACGTCGAAGGGCAGATGTTTCTTTCTGGCTCACCAGAAAATTTTTATACCAGTGAAAAAAACCTATATATATTTCATCTCATTGTTCCTCTTTATTACATTTCAGTAGAGTTTTTTTACTGCTTTATTCTTTTGGGGGCGACTATTTTTCTTCTAACAACGAAGAGTTCCTTAAAAAAGGTAATTGCTGATTATCATCCGCTCATTTTTGTTCTTCTTTCTTATTGTTTAGCCTTTCTCCTTCTTTCCGGGGGAAATAATCAGAAACTATTAAGAAGTTTTTTCCCACTGCATGTTGGGTTTATTCTCCTGCTCTTTCTTTATTTGGAATATTTTTTAAGAAACATTAAACAAAAAAGCAGCATTTTTTTTCTGTCTTTTTATTTGTTGGCGTTCATCTGGTCTGCGGGCAAAAGCTATTCTCTTATAAGCACCTTGAGTGAGCCTCAAAAAGCAATGAAAGACATTGTATCTGTAAACGACAAATCATATATTTTTTTTAACCCTGATGAAGAAGTATGGAAAATAGCTTTCGAATCGGGAATTAGTATGTTCTATAACAAACAAAATAACCGTTTTGTTTCCAGTTTTTCTTTGGCGCATAGGTTTACAGAAGAAACGAATAAAGTTAACGTCATGCCGATTAAAGAAATTAAAAAGTATAAAGGTGAGAAGGTTTACTATCTTTTATCCAAGCCTCCAGAAGGTATGAATGAGGTATTACCATTAAAGAAAATTCTTTTTTTCATCGGAAGCGGTAGTTTTTCTTTTTGGTATGAGAATGAAGTTACCGCCCAATATGCGGCATATACATTTTTACGCGCCCCTTTTTCCTATTACTTACATGAAATAAATCCATACACTTCTTTTCTTAACAGGAAATATCTTTACCTCTATCAATCAGGTAGTTGAATATTTCATTATTAATAACAAGAAGCCTGAGCAATTAAGAATGTAATTGGTTAAAAGAGAGGTGTTATGCAACTTTATTCTTGCCTGCTTCCTTGGCAAGATAGAGAGCTTTATCTGCTGCTTTAATGATTTCCTCTTTTGAACTTATATCTTCTGCTGGAAACGATGCAACACCAAAGCTTGCACTGATTGTTGTTTTCTTTCCCTTGATAAATTTTTTCTTTTCTATTTCTGCTCGCATAGTCTCTGCTCTTTTCAGAGCATCTTCAGAAGTCATATTAGGCATAAGTAGAGCGAACTCCTCTCCTTGATAGCGTATCAAAAGGTCGCCTTTACGGGTTTTTTCCGAAAGGTATTCACCAAAGGAAACAATGAGGTTATCTCCCTTCTCTTTTCCCAACTCAAGATTAATTAATCCCATATTGTCTATATCAATTAAGATGAGGGAAAGAGGATATTGATACCGCTCTGCTCTGTTTATTTCATAGACAAGCACGTTATCAAGAAAACGTTTGTTATAAAGTCCTGTAAGAGGGTCTTTGATAAAGTTGTCGGAAACTTCTCTGGCAGTAATGTTCAAGATTGTAGCACCAATTCTTCCAGCAAGCATTTCAAGAAAGTCTGTTCCATGCCCTTCATGAAAATGGTTTTCCTTTTCGTGACCAAGGTTAAGTGTTCCAATGTAGGTTTCATTAGCAACAATAGGAAGAAGAATTATGGAGCCAAAGGTTTTTTTCTTAGACGTTAAAATCTTTTCCAGAGGTTTTTCCAACGTTGAGAAAATTAAGGGCCTGAAATTTTTAAAGGTATAGGGGTGGTTTTTTTCATCGGGGAAAATCACAACATGATTTTCATCCATAATATCCATAATAGGGTGAAATTCTGTATCTTCTCCCATCAAAAGGGTCTTTCTAAAGATACTGATTTCTGCAAAACAGTCCTGAAACCTTTTTTCAATTTCAACGCAAACAGAGCTTAAAAGTTCCGGCAGACTTCTTGAAGCGTACATCACCGACTCAATTGCTTCAAATTGAGAAAGAATTTCCTCGTTTTCACGGGCTATATGAAGGAGGTCGCCAAGTTCTCCCTTAAGTTTTTTATTGGATTCCTGAAGACTTTTTACCAGCTTATGATGAAAATTAATGATGTTTTTTCCCACTTCAGGGTTTTTCTTTTGGGGGAGAAGTTTGTCATAAATATCCGGGTAATTAATAAAAACTTCAGGGTTATTTGCCAGATACTCCACAACATCTTCTTCAAGAATATTATTATGACATCCGATTTTATTTAAAACCTCTATCATTGCCTGATGGATATAGCCGTTAGAGGCAATGATGGTTCCACAGTCGAGCTCAATTTGGTCACCGGAATATTGAGAAACCTGACCTCCTGCTTCCATAACAATTAATATTCCGGCAGCAATATCCCAGGGGTTTAAGTTTAATTCCCAGAAGCCTTCAAAGATACCACAGGCAGTGTACACAAGGTCAACTGCCGCTGCTCCAGGTCTTCTGATAGCACGACATCGCATGAGAAAATTTCTAAAACTTACAATATTATTGTCGCCGAGATCCTTTACGTTATAGGCAAAACCTGTGGCAAGAATTGAATTAATAAGTTCCTTGGTGTTGGAAACATATATTTGTTCTCCGTTTAAAAAAGCTCCCTGACCTTTTATGGCGGTAAACATTTCATCCAAAGGGGGAATAAAAACAACCCCGACCAAAACTTCTCCCTTTACTTCTAAACCGATTGAAACAGCAAACATGGGAAATCTGTTGGCGTAATTGGTTGTACCGTCAAGAGGATCAATAATCCACCTGAACTCTGTATTTTCATCATTGGCACCTCCTTCTTCAGCAAGAATTGAGTGGTCAGGAAAAGAGGCTTTCAAAGTTTCAATAATTACCTTCTCAGAAGCCAAGTCAATTTCTGTAACAAGGTTTATTTCCCCCTTCATGGTTATTTTATGTTTTTTGTTCAACCCCTCCATTTGAAGAGCACCTGCTTTTCTTGCTGCACTTTCTGCAACCTGTAACGCCAAAGAACAATCAAAAGAAGTCATAATCAATCTCAAAAATTAAAAGGGTTTATTATAGCAATGAGTTGTCGGTAATTTGTGATGAGTGAACGGGTTTCTTTCTGTGGTTTTATGACAGGGTTTTTATTTGCTTAGCAATTCTTTTACAGAAATTGTAAACTCGTTTTTCATACTCTATGATTTGTGATTCCAGTCGGTAAAGGGTTACTCTTCCTGTATCAGTTGATGTTAACCTATTGACCAAATGCTGCTCTGCTTTTTTCACCAACTCACTGACTTCATCTTTTGCATCAAGAACTTTTTGAGCTGACTTAATGTCGTTTTCCAATATTGCCTTTAATGTTTTATTGAGGCAATTAATTAAAACCTTGTTCAGTTCTTCAAGAACATTTAAGGTTGCTTTACTCATTTTTACTCCGTCTTCAAAACGGGAAAGTCCGGTGTGGACAATATTGGTTTCAATAAGGTCACCAATATTTTCAAAATTGTTGGCAATGCTGATATAGGAAGACAACCTCTCAGATTGCTTTGCCTCAAGTTCTATTTTAGAAAGAAGAGCAAGGTAATTGATGATTTCTGTATGGAGGATGTCCACATCATCATCAAGTTTAGCCAGTTTCAACAAATCTTCGCTGCTTCCGGTCGTGACAGCCGGAAGTGCTTGTTGCATCATTACCAGCGTTTTTTTTCCGACATTTCCTAGCTCCAGCCTTACTCGGTCAAGAGCAAGCTCAGGGTTTTCCAACATAACTGTGTCAAGGAACTCCGGTTTAACTTTGTCAGGTTTTTTTTCTGGTTTGTCTGGAGCTATAGATTTTGCCAGTTTGGCAAAGTAGTCGGCAAACCAGATAAAGAACAAGGTGTTGGCAACATTAAAGATAGTATGGGCGTTGGCTATTTGACGAGGTGCTTCTGCAGTTATTTTTTCAAGCCCATTAAGTTCTGTAACAACCGGAGATATCCATTTAACCAAGGCTGACAGCTCTCCAATAAACCAAACCCATATGAGGACACCGAAGACATTGAAGAAAACATGAATGAGGGCTGTTTGTAAAGCAACTTTCGGTCTTCCAATCGTGGAGAGAAGAGCGGTAACACATGTTCCGATATTAGCCCCCAGCGTTACAGCAATTCCCCCTTCAAGGGTAATAAGACCCTGACCAGCAAGCACAATAACCAAGGCAATTGAAGCAGAAGAGCTTTGGATAATGGCTGTAAAGAGTGCACCAGCCAGAATTCCCCAGATTGGAGTGTCCATCTGGAGCATTAAATCAATAAAAGGTTGATATTTTCTGAGCGGATATGTTGAGGAATCCATTAACCCCATTCCGAAAAAAATCAGACCAAGTCCCAAAATAGTTGTTCCATATTGCCTTAAACGTTCTTCATTTGCAGTAATTTTTAATAAAAACCCGAAACTAATGAGGAGCAATGAGTATTCAGTAACTTTGAAAGCGACAATCTGGGCGGTTATTGTTGTACCAATTTGTGCCCCCATGATTATGCCGACTGTTTGCTGAACAGAGATTAATCCCGCTGAAACAAAACCAACAGTGAGAACCGTTGTGACTGACGATGATTGAATAATCGAAGTTACGAACGCTCCCGCCAGAACTCCCGTAAATTTGTTGGAGGTTAACTGCTCGAGAATGCGTTTCATACCTCCTCCAGCGACATTTTTTAACGAACCGGTCATCAGTTCCATGCCAAAAAGGAAGAGGGCGAGTCCACCCAATAAGCCAGTAATTATGCCACCTATTTCAAGTTCCTGCATGATGTAAAAGAGTTAACATTGCTTTGATAAATACCTAAGGTACGAATTATTTGCTCATTTCCATTAACCTTAAAAATTGGTCTATGGAAAAAGTTTCCGGTGGTTATTGATGATATTTGTAATAAGCAGAGCAGGCTCCTTCACTTGAAACCATTGTTGCACCAAGCGGATTTTCGGGAATACATTCTTTTCCAAATGCCGGGCAATCTTTGGGCTTTTTAAGCCCCTGAAGTACTTCTCCACTTATGCATATTTCCGGTTCTTCTGTAACAATACCTTCGACATGAAACTTTAGTTCTGCGTCAAACCTCTCAAATTCCCTTTTTATTTTTAATCCGCTTAGGGGAATTTCTCCAATACCCCGCCATTTTCTATTGGAAACTTCGAAAACCTTTCCGATTATTTCTTGAGCTGGATGATTTCCTTCTCTTTTAGCAGAACGTAAATATTGATTTTCCACTTCAGCCCTTCCGTTTTCCAGTTGCTTTACTACCATAAGAATTCCTTCAAGGACATCTACAGGTTCAAATCCCGTTACAACAATCGGAACCTTATATTTTTCTGCAATGGGAAAATATTCCTCCCAGCCCATGACAGTGCAGACATGCCCTGCGGCAAGATATCCCTGAACTCTGTTTGTTGGAGAAGATAAAAGAGCGTCCATTGCCGGAGGAACGAGGACGTGGCTGACCAGTTCGCTGAAGTTCGTTAATCCTTCTTTAGCTGCCTGATAAATAGCCATTGCGTTTCCCGGAGCAGTTGTTTCAAAGCCAACAGCAAAAAAAACCACCTCTTTTTCAGGGTTTTCCCGAGCTATTTTTAAGGCTTCGAGGGTTGAGTATATGGTTCTGACATCTCCTCCTTCAGACTTCACCATAAAGAGGTCTTTATGACTTCCGGGTACACGCAGCATATCGCCAAAGCTGGTAAAAATTACATCTTTTCTTCCAGCAATTTCGATGGCTTTATCAATAATTTCCAAAGGAGTAACACAAACAGGACAACCAGGACCATGAACCAGTTCAATCTTATCTTCCAAAACCTGATCTATGCCGTTTTTTATTATGGAATGTGTCTGACCTCCACAAATTTCCATAATAACCCACGGCTTTGTAACTCTTTTTCTAATTTCCTTAACAATTTCCTTTGCTACTTCGGGGTCTCTGAATTCATCAATATATTTCATAGGGGGCTTGTTTTAGATATGAGTTTACTGTAATGTTTTTTGTTGTCGGTAATAAGTATAAGGCTTGATTACTATAAGCAATATTGTTAATGAAATAAGTACGTCAATAAAAAGTTTAGTAGTGGAAAGGTTTGGTTGAATTAAGTAGGTCAAGGTGGCACCAATTGAGGGTGGGTGATAGGCGTCAAAGATGCCAAAAAAAAACAGGGTAACAAAGAGCAAGAGAAAGAATTTCAAAAAGGTAAAAATCGTTTCATGATTGTTAAAGACAGTAATAACGTTATGGAGAAGAAAAATAGCAAAGGAAGAGGCGAGGGTCGCAATAATGTAGCTGAGTATAACAGACCTCGTTTCATTTGTTGCTGCATCAGGAGCGACCATAATTGCTAAAGCAGAAGATGCAAAGCTGGTAACGACAACAATTTCGGCAGGATTTCCAATGCTCACAAAACAGGATATTAATGCAACAGATGCTGCACATACGAATAAATCGGGCCAATGATCTTTTGGAATAGGTTTAAGCTTTGGCCTTTTTGCCATAATTTATTTTCCTGGTGGCAAGATGTTCATGATTTGGTATTCTTCAATTTCTTCTGCTACAGCTGCTTCGAACTGGGTATCGCTCCATTGTTCGATGTAAAGGAACTTCTTTTCTGAATCATCGACATACGCCCATGAAATGAACTCATCTCCCTCTCCTTCACAATCCTGAAAAAAATAGCCCGTATTACTGCAATCAAGGTAATATTTTGTTCCTTCATAGGTTAGGGTATTTGGTGGGTCGTCATTTTTCTTAATGTATCCTCTGATATCCCCCCCCCAGTTTTCCTATGGGGATTTTCCGGGATACTGTCCACGACTCTTTATCTTCGTTTCCTGCCTCAAGAAATAATGTTTCTGTTGCAGATTTTATTACCAGTTCGAAATATTCACCCTCATCGGTTTCATAACCATTTTTTCCTATTACTTCCCATGTAGCATCCCGAAAGTCAAAAATGAAACCGACATCAAGGTCATCGATGGTTATGTTGGTGATGTCATAGTGCTGCTCCTCTTTTTTTCCAAAAAGCTTATCTTTTAGTGATGAAAACATGATGCTTCTCCTTAATAAGAAATCAATTTTGGTCTATTTTACCCCTATCTCAGTATATGAAAACAAAAAGAGCATGATAAAAAATCGTATTTCGTGAGTTTCAAGCTGAAGTGCCACGTTAAATTTTTTCGTTTGCTTTGCTCCAAAAGAAAATGCGGTAAAATATGTCTCCTTTTGAGTTCAGCAAAGTGAAATGAGCACAAAATGAGCACAACGTAGTTTTTAAGATATTCGGTAACTCAGAAACTCCACTATATAAAGGTATGCGCCCGTAGCTCAGCTGGATAGAGCGTCGGACTTCGAATCCGTGCGTCGCAGGTTCGAATCCTGCCGGGCGTACCACTATAACGGAGTATCCCAGAGGTTGTAATTTTTTGAATTGTGAAAAAACTGCATTTCTGCCATAAATCTGTCATAATTACCCTATTCCCATTGATTTCCTAAGAGTTATCTGTAATAAAAGAGCTGAGTTTTAGACCATCTTGCTCTCCGGTCAT
>JADGAW010000066.1 GCA_015231815.1 Nitrospinota bacterium | reverse complement strand
TAGAGGAATTGATACTGCCTGCCAACCAAAACATTACAATGAAGCAGGTGTTGGTGAAGCTCTTAGTCGATTAGACGATAATGGGATAAAACGAGAGAGCCTTTTCATACAAACAAAGTTTACTCCTCTCAGTGGACAAGACCCAGATAAAATACCCTACGACCCTGATGCCCCAATTGAGGAGCAAGTTTTACAGTCCTTTGCTACATCTCTAAAAAATCTAAAGACTGACTACCTTGACTCCTTAGTTCTTCATTCACCTCTTTTTCCCCATGTAAAGCTTATGAAGGCATGGAAGACAATGGAGTCTATTCACGAAAAAGGGGGCGCTCAACTGTTAGGTATTAGTAATTGTTACGATTTGTCGGTTTTAAAGAAGCTCCAAGAGGATTCAACGGTAAAACCAGCTATTGTTCAAAACCGTTTTTATGAGGAGACAAGCTATGATTCTGAATTACGAAATTGGTGTACTCAGAACGGTATCATTTATCAGAGTTTTTGGACGTTAACAGCAAACCCACATATTTTGACGCATAATGCTTTCCAGAACTTATGTCAAAGGTACAATCGCACGAGTCCACAGGTTTTCTTTCGATATCTCAATCAAATTAAGATTGTTCCGCTTACCGGAACATGTTCTATTCATCACATGCAAGAAGATCTCAGCATCTTTGATTTTACGATTGTTCAGGAAGATATTGAAGTCATTAATCTCATTTTGAGGTTGCATTAGGTGAGAAGTGAGGGACAAAACATCTCCCCTTATAATATAAGAAAAAATTAAAATTAATTCTCTTCCGAGGGATTCATTGTGTTTAAACGGTTTATTATTTTTTTTATTCCTTGTTTCATCTTATTAAGTTTATTCTTTAACTATATATACAAAACAGACTTTGCTGCTTTTTACAAAGTGCTTCTTTCAAAAGAGATTCTCACCTTAAAGAATGTTCAAGCATTAAGACTTAATGATATCCTGAAAAATGTTATGTCAGACGTGCTGTTTCTTTCGGAACAACATGAATTAAGAGAGCTCTTAGATGACAAAAAAGAGTTTTCCTTACAAGACCTTGAAGAGGATTATATTTCTTTCATTCATAAAAGAGGACTTTATGATCAGCTCCGTTTTATTGATCTAGAGGGGCAGGAAGTTGTCCGAGTAAATTACAATGAGGGGAATGCAGCGAAGACTTTAAAGAAGGATCTTCAGAATAAATCAAGCCGTTATTATTTTACTGAAACAATAAAACTCAATAAAAACGAGATATTTATTTCTCCGCTGGATTTAAATAAGGAACATGGAGAGATTGAACGTCCTTTAAAACCAATGATTCGTTTTGCGATGCCTGTCTTTAATTCTGAAGGAGAAAAAAAAGGGATTATTATCTTAAATTTTCTTGCATCAGTTCTTATTAATGAATTTAAATCCTTTAATGACTTTCCAGAGAGAAAACAGCTTCTTGTTAACTCTGACGGATATTTCCTTGTAGGTTTAAGTTCTGATGATGAATGGGGTTTTATGTTTAAAGAGAAAAATGAAAAAACCTTTAAAAGCTTATATCCCAAGAGTTGGGAAACAATTCAGGAAGAAGATTCTGGTCAGTTTCATATTGAGGAAGGAATCTTTACTTTTACCACGGTCAGACCTCTTCTCTTTTTAGAAAAGTCCTTTAGTGAGTTAAATAAAACTCTTCCTATAAAAGTTAAGAGTTTAAATAATCAAGAATATTATTGGAAAGCGATTCACTTCATACCGAAGAGTTTTTTAGATGAAAAAGCTGGGGTACTTATCAAAAAATTTGCATCATTTTATATCTTCTTTCTTTTTATTTTTGGGTTCATTACATGGTATTTAGCAAAACTCTATATCAATCGTGAAGAAGCGCACCATGCTCTAGAGTCCCTCAATGCAAAACTTGAAGAAGAAGTAAACAAAAGAACGGCAGAGTTACAAGTTATTAACAAAACCCTTGAAAAAAAAGTTGACGAAAAAGCAAATAAGCTCTTAATGCAAGAGCAAATTCTTTTTCAAAAATCTAAGTTGGCAGCAATGGGAGAAATGATAGGGGCAATTGCTCATCAATGGAGGCAACCATTAAATTGTTTAGGGCTTTCTATCCAAAACCTTGAATATTCATACGAATACGGTGAACTGACCAAAGAATCGATTGCTAAAATGGTCAAGGAGTCTATGGAAATGATAGAGCATATGTCATCGACAATTGATGATTTTAGGAACTTTTTTAAACCGAGTAAAGAAAAAGTACCATTTGTCCCTGATCAAATAATAGAAGAAACAATAAAGTTATCTCGTGCCCAATTGAATGCTCATTTTATCGAACTTATTTATCAGAAAGAAACAGAGGTCGAAGATACAATAACAGGCTACCCAAATGAACTTAAGCAAGTCCTTTTAAACCTTATTTCTAATGCAAGCGAAGCTATTATTGCCAACGAACAAAATAAACAAAAGGAGTCAAGCCATAAGGGGAGTATAAAAATAACCAATAGCATTGAAAACGAAAACATTATTATTGAAGTTGAAGATAGTGGGGGAGGAATTGATGAAAAAAATATTAACAAGGTATTTGAACCTTATTTCAGTACAAAAGAAGCTACTCAAGGAACGGGCATAGGACTTTATATGTCTAAGACAATTATTGAACAGCACATGCTGGGACAATTAACCGTGAGGAATGGAAAAGATGGAGCCATCTTTAGAATAACCCTAAGAATAATGAATGACCGTAATATTGATTGAGTTAAAATCTGACTAACGCAATGGGGAAATCCTGAAAATGTGGTGCTGAGGGCGAGAATCGAACTCGCACGGGCGAAGCCCACTGCCTCCTCAAGACAGCGTGTCTACCAATTCCACCACCCCAGCACATATATTGATAGCTATTGGGAATAATAAAAAATCCCGCATAGCCAATGATTTAACAGAGTTTTACACTAATTTTCTTTAAGAAATCAAAATCAATTAATTTCCCAAAATATTGTCGTTGTGTGTTTGACAACTCTCAAAACTTCATCTGCTTATATAAGCACTATCTCACACAAACATTTCTTATTAAACGGGGATGTATTTTATCATCAATTCCAGTTCTTCTAAGAGTGAAATTAAAAGTGTTTATATTGAGCGAATAGTGAGGAGTTAAGGGTGAATGGAGTTAACTGCTTTCTTTTCCTCTTCTTAGTGGCTTTGTATCTTAGTGATTACAATGGGACGTAAGAAGTTTGGAATTTCTGTAGAAGCATTTTCTTTCGCATTTCACGGGTTTAAAAGTACCGTAGGTCGCTTGAAAGGAAAATAAGATTTTGCTTTAACAATAAAAAAGTTCTTATAACGATATTTAAAGTACTTCTCTGCTTTATCCAGAGCTTCCTCTGTTCGGAAAATGCCAAAAACAGTTGAGCCACTACCGCTCATAAGGGACTCTCTTGCACCTTTTCTCTTTAGTTCTTCCTTTAATATTTTAATAATGGGATATTTGATAATAACCCCGCTTTCCAAATCATTTTCCATCTCTTCGGGATCATCCTCAGAAAATCTGTCCATATGCAAATATGCCCAGCTTGCCGATATTTCAATTCCGGGATTAATTAAAAGAAACAGATATTTGTGAATTTCATCAACTTCCGTTACAAGCTCACCTCTTCCATTTCCCACAGCAGTTCCGTAACCGCTGAGAAAAAAAGGAACATCCGAGCCTAACTTGAGAGCCAAGGGGTAAAGCTTATTCTTTTTTATCTTAAGTAATTCCGCTAAACAAAGTAAGGTTGCAGCAGCGTTTCCACTCCCTCCCCCAAGTCCAGCAGAAACAGGAATATTTTTTTTCAAATATATTTTCACGCCAACCTTAATTTTAAAGTGCTTTAAGAACATTTTCGCAGCCTTCCAACAAAGGTTTGATTCGTCCAAAGGAATATCGGTACTATCTGAATCAAGGGATATACCCTCTTCTTCAGTTATTTCAAACGTTATTTCATCGCAAAGATTAATTGCGTGAAAAAGAGTTACAATTTCATGAAAACCATCATCCCTTTTCCCCGTTACTTTTAAGCCTAGGTTAATTTTGGAATATGACTTTACTTTCTTACGTTTCCTTTTTTCCAGCATAAATTCCTGAGTTTTAATATTCTTGCTGTAGCGAAAAGTGTTTCCTTCACTTCCTGATTTACCAAAATATCTCCATAGAGCTCCATTTCAATTTCATTGTTGAGAATTAAGGAGTCAATGCTTTTTTTCTGAAGAATAAAATGGGTTGGAACTTTTCCGGTTTTGGTTTCAATATACTTATCATATTCAATACTCACTGACTCTGAAGTACCTGCCCCAAAAGTTCGATAATCAAGTTGATTAATTGTTGCATCTTCATTAAAAACCACCTGTTCAATATTTTCACGTAAACTTCCATCTAAATTCTGAAAGAAAACCGGAATTACCCTATGAAAGTTAGGAGGAATGATGTCCTTATCTACACAGGTTTTTATCAGAAGGTCAATATAGCCCATATTTTTATAATCCACAAGATAAGAAAATGTCGGAGCAACAATGAGGTCGAAGAGAGGGGATTTAAGAGGGTCAAGAAGAAGTATTCTCATTTTATCTTCTTTAAAATAAAGATACCCTTTTCCTTTAATGTTTTTTCCATAATAACTGATTCCAACTCTCACCTTGCTTTCAAGGGTTTTAATTGAGGGTACCTTTTCAAGGCTTTTTTGAATATCATTTTGTTTTGAGAAGTGCACCTGTCCACTTTTTACACCACAAGAAGAAAGAAGCAGAGACACAAGGAGAATGCTTAGTCGAAAACAGAATTTCAATTTCATATAACTACCTAAATTTTCAATAAGTTCCCAAAATTATACCATAGGATTAAATTCTCAGATTCGTGTTGAGCGTTTGAGTTATGGATGATTATGCAATAGCTTTTTCCATCTTTTCAAGAGCAGAAACCCCCTTTTCCCATTCATTCATTGTTTTTTCCAGTACCGACTGTAATTCTGCTCTCTTTTTGTTCAATGCATCTATTTCCTGACGGGATTTTTTTTCATAAAAACCTTTCTCACAGAAGAGTTTGTCTATTTTTTCCAGTTCTTTTTCAACCTTTTCTATTTCTTTCTCCAAATCCCGATTTTTATTCTTACATTGATTGATTTTCTTCTTTAACTCTTTTTTCTCGTTATAGCTGAGGTTATTTTGAGATGGTTTTTCCTCCTTTTTTTCTTTTTCCTTTATAGGAGAGTTTGAACGGTCGAGGTGATCAAAACCGGCACTTTCAAGATACTCCTGATATGACCCCGAAAAGTCTGTCATACCTTCAGGATGCAGTTCGAGCACTCTTGTTGCAATTCTTGAAACAAAGTGTCGGTCATGACTAACAAGCAGAATTGTTCCCTTATATGCCTTGAGAGCTTTCCCCAAAGCTTCAATACCTTCTATATCAAGGTGGTTGGTTGGTTCATCAAGAATTAAGACATTTCCCTTTTCAAACATTATCTTCGCCAGCATAAGTCGGGCACTTTCCCCACCACTGATAGATTTCACCGATTTCTTTACATCATCTCCGGAAAATAACACCTTCCCTAACATTCCTCTAATAGAACCAATCGTTTCATCAGGGAAAATATCATGAAGCCAGTTATAAACATCCGTATTTTTCTTAAAAAGCTCTTTATGATCCTGTGCAAAATAGGAGCGAATGATTTCATGCCCCCACTCATATTCCCCAGCATCAGCTTCAATTTCCCCCAAAACGATTTTCAGAAGTGTTGATTTTCCAATACCGTTAGGGCCAATGATTGCCACTTTCTCTCCCCGCATAACGGTAAGGTTGACATTGGTCAAGACTTTTTTTTCCTTAAAGCTTTTTGCCAGATTATCCACGTGCAAAACCCGCTTTCCTGTTGGTCTTAGTGGTTCAAACCGAAAGTTCGGAAAGATACGGGAAGACTTTTTAATAACAACTTCTTCCATCTTATCGATTTGTTTTTGTCTTGACTGAGCCTGTCGGGCTTTTGTTGCCTTAGCTTTAAATCTATCAACAAACGCCTGCATTTCAGCCTTCTTTTTTTCCTGAGAGCCCAGTTCCCGTTCCCGTTGTTCCATCGCAAGTTCCTTTGCAGCAATAAACTGGTCATAGTTTCCTGTGTACATGGTTACGGTTTCATAATCCACATCGGCAATATTGGTACAAACACCATTAATAAAATCGTGGTCATGGGAAACAAGAAGAAGAGTCCCCTTAAAATTATTTTTGAGGAAATTTTCCAGCCAACAAATTGAAAGAATATCCAAATGGTTTGTTGGTTCATCAAGTAAGAGAAGTCCGGGCTCTTTGAATAAAGCCTGAGCCAAAAGAGCACGAAGTTTAAATCCCCCGGGTAATACTTTTAGTTTTTGGTTGTGGAGTTCAACGGCAATTCCAAGACCACAAAGGAGTTCAGCGGCAAAGGACTCTGCGTTATATCCATCATGGTGAGCAACGATATCTTCGAGTTCTGCAAGTCGGTGACCAGTAACTTCATCATGAGAATCTTTTTCAAGAAGTTTTTCCTTTTCCTCCATTGCTTTCCAAAGCTCTGGTTTTCCCATTAAAACCACATCAAGAATGCGGGTATCTTCAAACCTGAAATGGTCTTGAAGCAGGGTTCCAACTTTTATATCTTTGTGGATGGTGACATCACCTGAAGAGGCAGTTTCCTCACCTGAAATAATTTTCAAAAGGGTTGACTTACCTGAACCGTTGGCACCTATGAGTCCATATCGTTTTCCGGGATGAAAGGCAATAGTTATATTTTCAAAAAGAATTTTATGCCCGAATTGCTTGGTAAGATTACTAACATTTATCATAAGAATGCTTTTGAGAAAAAAGGCTACAATTATACCCTCGGATATAGAATCCTCCATAAAGAACATTCCAGAAAAAGGAAAAACAGGACTTTAGTAACGTTGGAATTCCACAAAAAGGACTTTAAATTGTCTTAGACACCACTCTGACAGAATGGCTATAAAACATTAAAAAAGATGGGGTAATTTACTTTATTCAAGAAAGGCATGTCGCAACGAACATGCCCTTCTTGAAAACACTGGTTCTCTGAAAATTGGTTTTTAGAAATCTTTAAAATCATCGTCCATAGGAATAATTTCATCGTGCATTTTATTTCCTGAACTTTTTGGAGGCTGACTTGTTGGCTGAGGTGTCTTTGTAAACGTTGGCTTAAAAACAGGCTTTTTTGGTGGTACAAAAGAACCGCCTTTTGGAGGCAAAGCCTTAACAGCCTTTGGTTTTGGAGAATAATCTTGAGATGAAACCGAATTTCCATTAATTTGGTTAACCATTTGTTGAACCATATTTTTCAGGTTTTCTGCCTGTGCTGTCAATTGTTCAGAAGCAGCAGCAGATTCCTCTGCGGTAGCGGCATTCTGTTGCGTAACTGAATCCATTGAAGCAACAGCTTTATTTACCTGAATAATACCAACACTTTGTTCATTTGCGGCATTATTAATACCGTCAAGAAGTTTTGCAACCTCCTCTACTTCATCAACAACGGTTTTCAGAATTTCTCCGGCACTTTTTGAGATTTGGCTACCTTCCTGAGCCCTCGAAACATTTTCCTCAATAAGGGTTGTAGTATCCTTTGCAGCGGCAGCACTTCTTTGAGCTAAGTTCCTGACTTCTTCTGCAACAACAGCAAAACCTTTACCAGCCTCTCCTGCCCGTGCAGCTTCAACAGCAGCATTCAATGCAAGAAGGTTGGTTTGAAAAGCAATCTCATCAATTGTTTTAATTATGTTATGCATTTTTTGCGTGCCTTCATCAATCTCGTTCATGGCGATAATGGTTTTGTCCATAGCCACTCCTGCCTCTTTTGCACCTGCTTGACAATCTTTAGAGATTTCTGCGGCATTTAATGCTGCTTCAGCATTTTGCTTTGACATTGAGGATATTTCTTCGAGAGAGCTTGATGTTTCGGAAAGAGATGATGCCTGAGTATTGGCTCCTTCTGCCAGGTTTTGTGCTGCAGCTGAGACCTCCTGTGAAGCAGAGTTTACTTCCTCCGCACCGGAATTCATATCGTTCGTCAGTCTCATAACAGGTACAACAACACTTCTTTTAATTACAACAAAAACAAGTCCCAACGAAACGAGCAATACAAGAATACTTGCCAATATTACTTTGAACTCAACCGAAGCAATCTGTGAATCCAGGAGTTTCAGGTCAATAATAACCTGAAAGGCACCATGTTTATCCCCGGCACTTTTTTCATCTTTTTTGAATCCAATGGGGTCGGTAAGGGTATTAGGACGGTCTGGGTCATCATTTGCCCGACCATGACATACAAGACAATCTTTGGATAGTTTCACACTTCTGAAATATCGGAAAACATTTTCATCTTCATCAAGTCCTGAAACTTCATCAACACCAACTTCCTGAACTTTTCGGAGCAGTTCTATCTCTCTTTTTGACTTTGGTGCATATTCTTTGTTTCGGGGGTCAAACCGTGTTGGTTTAAAGCTAAAAAAACTTTCTGAGGCACCTGGTGTCGCAGCACTAAAAGCTGCAACGACGGGAATTGTTCTGTAATAGGTTGTTTCACGAAGAGCACGAAAGAAATCTTCTGAGCCAAAAATCTTACCTTTCAGCGCATTCTGAGCATCTATAAGCAACGCTGAACTATTAATAGCATTTTCAGCAAGAAGTCTTGCCTGGGCATTTCGGGCATTTTCAGCTATTCGGGCAATTGCCTTTGCCTTGAAGTGCATTTCCTCAATGGCTGAATCTTTATAATTATTGATATAAATAAATGAACCAATTAATTGTCCTACAAGCATTGTTGCAACAACACATATGATAGTTTTACTTAACAAGCTTAAGTGAGAAAATCGCTCCATAATAGTTCCTTATAGGTTATATTGAATAAATAGGATGTAATGGTTCTGGAATTCGATAATTATACATGTTTTTTGTATTGAAAAAAACTCAATTATATTTTGCCCAGCAATTCAAAAGGTATCGCTAATTATGATGTTGTTAACCAATATGAACTTTTTAAATAGATACACCTTCATGTTCATAAAATTATTTAATGCTCTTTAGAAAATTTTGCACATTGACGACGGTAACTCCCTGTTTTACGGGGTAAGGAGAGTCAACTGGAGCGATAATATATGCCTCATCGACATCTATATCTTCAAGGGAGTTCCAAAAACCTTTTGAAATAATTGGTGCTTTAGAGGCTTTACATTCAATAGCAATCTTTTTTCCTCCTTTTTCAATAATGAGATCAATCTCAGCTTCATTTGATGTACGATAAAATGAACTCTTCCAATCGGGTAGTTCGCACAGAATATTTTCAATAACAAACCCTTCCCATGAAAAACCGTAAACGGGGTTTCCCATTAATCCGTTAAAATCCGAAATTCCTAATAAAGTGTGAAGAAGACCAGAATCACGGACATATACCTTCGGAGACCTTACAAGCCTTTTCTTTACATTACAGAAATAAGGTCTTAACAATCTGACAATGTAGGCATGTTCAAATAATTCAACATAATTCCTAATGCTGTTATGGGAAACCCCAAGACTGGCAGCAAGCTTTGAACAATTTAACAACTGCCCCTGATTGTGGGAAAGCATAACTAAAAGTTGTTGGAGAATTGTCGAATTGATGTTCTTACCCAATTGAGGAATATCCCTCTCAATAAAAGACCGGATGTAATTCTCTCTCCATCGGTAAGCTATTTCTTGATCATCTACAAGAACACTATCGGGAAATCCTCCATGAAACCAAGATGAGAAAAGGTCAACAGTCAATGTTTGGTTTACTTCAGTAAAGGTAAAGGGAGTTAATTCGATATATGAGATTCTTCCCGCAAGACTTTCAGAGCTTTGCCTAATTAAATCAGGGGAGGCAGAACCTAAAATGAGTAATTGACCGTTTCTCCTGTCTCTGTCAATAATACTTCTTAAAACCTGGAAGAGACCTGGTCTCCTCTGTATTTCATCAATGCATACTGTTTTATTTTTATTAACATCAAAA
>JADGAW010000065.1 GCA_015231815.1 Nitrospinota bacterium | reverse complement strand
CTTCAAGAAAATTAATTACCTTATGTGCTGCAATTGCATTTGTTCCCCAAATACCCCGATATTGAATAGTAAAGGTTACATTTTTAAATAAGGTAAAGAGCCAAAGTAAGAAAATAAAACTTACGAAAGCTTTTCTTTTATTACCGTGTAACGAACAAAAGACTAATTGAAATACATAAGTAATTGTAATCATGAGTGGAATTAAGGAAGAAGTCAAGTATCTCGTTTCGGATGAAACAAATACTCCCCAGAATAAAACTGAACAGAAACTCCATATTAAAAGGAAAAGTAAAGTTTCCCTTTGTTCCTTATGAACCGTTCTATTCCTTAAAATATATAACACCAAAAGAAAACCTGTAATCAACCAGTAACCGCAGGAATAAAATAAATTTTCAGAAAAGAGTAAATAATTTTCTTCATGTAACAGTTTTTCCACCCCTGAGCTTGCTGAAAATAAAGGAAAGGTTGCGTAGATAAAAATAATCAATAGGAGCAGAGCATATTCTTTTAACCTTTTACGGTTATTAACAAGAATATAAAGGAGGAGGACAACAGGAATTATTTTTACGGTAACTTTAGTGGATAAAGCAATGATTGCTAAGACGACAATTACTGTTTGTGAATAACGACCTCTGAAATAGTTTTCAAGAAAAACATAAAAACAGAGAAACATAAAAAAACTTCCAATAATTTCAAAATCACAAATCCAAAGAACTGATTGAAAAATTGGAGCAAGAAGTGAAACTAATATTACAGAAAAAAAGGCAAGAACTTTTATTCCCCTTTGGTGAAATGATGCAGTAAGAAACTGGTAAAGGCATAAACAGTACAATAACCAAAACGTATTTTTTACAAACCTATAAGGAGTTGAGTCCCAACCAAAACAATCGTATATTAATTTAAAAATAAGGTTCTCAACGGGTCTGTCAAAGGCTCCTAGAGGGGAGTTAAGGTTATATACTGGAGCGATTATCTTAAAGATTATTTCACCGTAGGGTGTGTTGAGAGGCAAAAAGGCTAAATCCTCAAAATAAAAGGGAACTTCCTCTGTCAGGAAGTAGAAGGAAAAAGCTATGACGATAGATAAAATCAGATAATCAAAATATCTATAAAATAACAACCGCATCGTTATTAACAAAAAGTTTTATTAATAATGAAAGTCTTAATTAATGGCTAAAACCACTACAACTAACTTCTAAGTTTAGATAAAAGTGATTATTTTATAAAAAAGAGGAAAAATTTTATATCTTCAGTTTAAAAATTATAAAATAGCTTCTTTACCTTAAAACAATAACCGTTCATATATGAAAAAGTACATCTTTGTATTTACACTACTGTTTTCCCTCTACGGAGTGAACTCGTATTCAGAAGAAAGAGGAACCTGTATCGAAGGAAACTGCACAAACGGAACGGGTATTTTTCTTTTTGATGATAGAGCTCAATATTCCGGAGAATTTAAAAATGGAAAAATGGAAGGAACAGGAGTTTTGTCCATTCCATTTAACTCTAAGGAATCAAATAGTGAGGGAGTGGAACAGGAAACCATTTTTACCTGGCCTCAAGGTTCAAAATATACTGGACAGTGGAAAGAGGGAAAACGGTTTGGAAAAGGAGTGTTTGAATGGTCTGATGGTGCAATGTACACGGGGGAATGGGATAACGTTCGTAATGGTATGGGAACATTTGTCTGGCAGGACGGAGTCGAATATACCGGAGAGTGGAAAAATGACCGAATGCATGGAAAAGGAGTTATGACGTGGCCCAGCGGAAAAAGGTTTGAAGGGTTCTGGGAAAACGATATTATTGTTAACAAAGGTTCAGTGACATTAGATGAAGAGAAAAAGCAGGTTTATGAAAATGAAGAAAATAAAATAAAGGAATGCTTTGATGAAAGTGGATTAGGAATGCTTCGAGTTGAAAAAGATGTTGTAAACGTTCGAGCAAGACCTAATACTGGCGGAGAAAAGCTTGCAAAGGTCTCAAAAGGTGAAGTGATTAAGGTTATTGATAAAAAAAATGGATGGCTAAAAATAAGCAGTAGAGATTGTGAAGCAGGCTGGGTTGCTGGCTGGCTTTTTGGTGGAGAGAATCTCAAATCAAATAATACCTGCCCGGGTATTGAGGAATCAAGAATTACTCAAGCAAAAAAACTCACGGTACAAAGGCCGGTTATTAATTTACGTGATAAACCAAATATTGAGGGAAAAGTTATTAAAAAGGCTTTCAGTGGGCAGGTTATTAAAGTACTTAAAAGACAAAAAAGCTGGTTGGAAGTTGTTGACAGTTCCTGCTCGCATGGCTGGGTTGCGGCGTGGCTTTTTGAAGAGTATAGAAAAAGTGAGGTGAAAAAGATAGAAAAAAGTCCCTCTACATGTCCTCTATTTTCAGAAAAAAGCACTGGGGGAAATAAAATTGTTTTGGTAAAAAATACACTCATTAATTTACGGGAAAATCCAAACTTAACCGCAACCGTAAAGGGAACCTTAAAAAAAGGGGATGAACTTAAAATACTACAGGTAAAGAAATATTGGTATGAGGTTGTTAATAAAGATTGTCAACGGGGCTGGACTGCCTCTTGGCTTACAACAGGGGCAGGTAAAAAAAAGGTTAAAGAACTAGAGCAAACAAAGGCAGCAATAAAAAAGGAAGTAAAATCAAAAAGTAATAAAAGTGATGAAGGTCAGATTCATCGTTGTTTAAAAACAGAGGAAAAAAAATTAGGAGAGATTAAGACTGTTCGGGTTAATAAACCTGTTATTAATCTTCGGGAAAACCCTGATACTACCAGTAAAGTAGTCAAACAGCTCTATATCAATGATGAACTGCTCATCTTAAGATCCAGAGAAAACTGGTATAACGTTATTGACAATAGTTGTAAGTCAGGATGGGTTGCCAGTTGGGTAGTAGAGTAACTTTAGCGATTAACTTCCAGATTTCTTTTCTTTAAAGTTTGTCAAACAGTAAAATTTGATGCAAGTTCGCTGAGAGAACCTTCACGAAGGCTGTTATCAACAATAAGTATTTTTTTAAAACCGAAGTGATTCATTGATTCAAGAAGTAGAAGAATTCCGGGAATAATGAGGTCTTCCCTTCCTTTTTCAAGTTGGGGAAGTGATGCACGTTCGTTGTTGGTCATTGCGCAAAAAAGATCAAGCTGCTTTTCAATTGCACTTTTTGAAAGGGAAGTGTTATTTATTTTCTCTCCGTCATACCATTTCATATTTAAATAGACCGCCGCAAGAGTTGTGATTGTTCCAGCTGTTCCAATAAAAACAGTTTCCTTTGGTTGTATTTCAGGAAAACCTAACTGAGAAAGAAAATCCTTTACCTGATTTTTTACCTTATCTATTTCCCTATTATTTGGCGGGTCGTTTTTTATGTGGAGATCCTTTAGTTTAACTACTCCAATCGGTAAGCTGACGGATTTAATAATATTCTCATTTCCTGAAAAATTTTCTATAAGGGTGAACTCAGTGCTACCACCGCCAATATCAACAAGGATTTTATTTTTTACTTTTTTATATTCTGTTGAAAGACCAGAATATACTCCTCTATAAGCAAGTTCCGCCTCTCTCTTTTCTGAAATTATGGTGATATTTAGTCCCGTTTGCTTTTTTACCTGTTTAACAATATCTTTATTATTTTCTGCCTCCCGCATTGCAGACGTGGCAGTAATGATGTAATCCTCCACCTCAAACTTTTTAAAATAGCTCCCATAACAGGTAAGAAGGTTTAAAAGTCGTTCAATTGCAGCTTCTGATATTTGGGAAGTATTAACGATTTTCTCGCTTAGTCGGATAATTTTTTGGGTTTCAAAAACCTTCTTAAGTTTGTTGTTTTTTATTTCAGAAATGAGAAGACGACAGGTATTGCTGCCGATATCAATTGAAGCAAGCCGTTTTCCAGCAAGGTTTTTATGAAATGCCTGTACAATTTTAACTGTTTCAAAGGTTTCCTTAACATCGTGTATCCTCAGAGCTTGAACCCCTTGTTGCAGTACAAGAGCTGTTGAGGCAATTGTTCCTGTTAACCTCTCTTTTGCTGTGTTATTGAGGATTTTTCCCATGTAAGATTTTCTTGAAAGTCCAATTAACAGGGGAAACCCAGATTTTTGTAGTTTTTTTATTCCTGTTAAAAGCTCAATATTGTGGTTGACCTCTTTACCAAAACCAATACCAGGATCAAGGAAAATTGAGGATTTATCAACTCCTTTACTTACAGCAAGTTTTACCTGTTTTTCAAGAAAGGCTTTAACCTCTTTCAGGCAATCATCGTAATGAACTTCCTTTTGCATTATTTCAGGGATATTTCGTCGGTGCATGATTACAATTCCAAGTCTCATCTTTGCCGCTAGCTCCAGCATTTCTGGTGAGTCGGTAAAACCACTGGTGTCGTTGATAATGTCTGCTCCGTTTTCAACAGCAACCTTTGCAACGTCATATTTTGTTGTGTCAATCGAAACGGGAATATCAAAGCGCTTTTTTATTTCGTAAATTGGTTTTTCTATTCGCTCGATTTCTTCTTCTATTGTAATTGATTTTGAACCAGGTCGTGTTGATTCACCACCAATGTCAATAATGTCTGCTCCATGAACAATATCTGTTTCAACCTTTTTTAAAAGAACGTCCAATCCTTTTAGTTTTCCCCCATCATAAAAAGAATCAGGAGTCAGGTTAAATATAGAGAAAATTATTGGTCTTTGCTGAAGGTTGAATTGATACTGTGAGCAGTGAAATATATTTTCGTTTTTCATCTCTGTAAGGTCTAAAAGTTGAGAAATAGAGATAAAAACCAATTAACTCTTGAGAGCATTGATGGGTAAGCTTTGAAGGGATTTTCAACTGAACAGCGACTTCACCAAGAGGTGAAGGTGCTGTTCAGTTGACCTCGGAAGAAACGGATGCCTCAAAGCCGTTTCTGAGAATGATTTCAAAGCTTGTCCCGTCAATTATCAGATTCTATCCCTGTTTTTCAGAAAAGGAGCGTTCACAACGGTAATGATTCAGTATATTATAATAACTGTCCACTTTTAAGATAGAAATAGATGAAACTCTCGGTAATAGTTCCCCTCTTAAATGAATCGGAAAACCTTCCTGAACTCTATAAACGATTAACGTCAGTGATAACAAAAGAATTCAGTGATTTTGATAGAGAAATTGTTTTTATTGATGATGGAAGCAGTGACAATTCCTATTCAATCATTGAAGGATTTCAAACAAACGATTCGTGTATTAAAAGCATACAACTGAGTAGAAACTTTGGACACCATAATGCTGTAGCAGCCGGAATAGATAATGTCGATGGAGATTTTATTGTTGTAATGGATGCCGACCTACAAGATAGACCAGAGGATATTCCACCCTTATACAAGAAACTCTCTGAAGGTTTTGATGTTGTTTACGGAGTTAAGGAACATAACAATACCACTCTTTTTAAAACGATTGCATCTAAAATTTTTTGGTGGTTACTTGGAAAAATATCTGAACAGGAAATAAATGCGAATCAATCATCCTTAAGAATTTTCACCAAACCAGTACTCAAGGCTTTGCAGAAAATTAAGGAATCAAACCGTTTTTATGCCGCTCTTTTTTGCTGGGTGGGTTTTAAGCAAACTTCTGTTAAGGTTGAACACGATAAGCGGCATCAGGGTAGCTCAAAGTACTCTTTTTTGAAATTATTTACTCTGGCAATTAATGCAATTATTGGCTTCTCAAATAAACCGCTCTATTTTATTTTTCTGAGCGGTATTTTTATTCTATTTCTTTCGTTAATGTTTTTCTTTTTACTTCTTTCAGGTTTTAATAATCCTTTGCTTTCCTTGTTTTCTTTGATTACTGGTGGGTTAATTCTCGTTTCACTGGGAACTGTGGGAATTTACGTGGAAAGACTCTTTCAGCAATCATTAAACAGACCTCTTTATATTATTAAAAAGAAATCGGGGTTTGATGTTCCATAATAATCGTACCTTATGACCAAAACTGTCATAATTCAACCATCCTACCTGCCATGGCTCGGTTATTTTGAAATGATGTATATGTGCGATGTCTTTGTTTTTTATGATGACGTTCAATACACAAAATCAGATTGGAGAAACAGGAATCGCATAAAAGGTCCCGAGGGAGTATCATGGTTAACCGTTCCCGTAAAGACAAAAGGGAGGTTTCCTCAACCCCTCAATATGGTTGAAATCAACAATGATTCAAACTGGAGAAAAAAACATTTAGATACTCTTCAACGGTTTTATGCATCAGCCCCATACTTTAAGGAGGTTTTTGGGGCAATTAAACCAGTGTATGAGAAAGAATGGTACATGCTTAATCATCTGAATATTGAATTAACCAGAACCATAATTGACATTCTTGGCTTTGAAAAAAAACTGCTTTTATCCTCTAAGCTTAACGTTCCCTTTTTTGACAACCCTGCGCAGAGGGTAGTGGAAGTCTGCAAGACCGTAAACACAACTCACTTCTATAATGGTGCTGCCGGGAGAAATCTATACTCTCATCGGTTATTTGAAGAAAATGGTATTGTTTTGGAATTTCAGGATTACCATCACCCTGTTTATTCCCAACTATGGGGAGAGTTTCAGCCTTACTTGTCTGTTATTGATCTTCTTTTCAACCATGGAGAAGAAAGTTTACCGATTATTAGGGGAAAATTACTACAATGAAGAAGATTAAGCAGCATCTATTGGCTTACCAACAGAACTATCAATATAAGAGGGAAAACCAATACATCTCTGAAAGGTTTGCTCAACGTGTTTTGGAGTGTGCAAACGGTGAATCGCTTTTGGAACTGGGAATTGGCAATGGATCAGTAACGAAAATGCTTTCAGAAAGGTTTAAAAGACACCTCATTGTTGAGGGGGCAGGAGAGCTTATTCAGCAATTTAATAAGAATAACAATATTAATGGTGAAGTTATTGAGTCGCTCTTTGAAACATTTACCACCAACGAACTATTTGACAACATTCTTATGGGCTTTATTCTTGAACATGTGGAGAACCCTCAGGAACTTCTGGAAAGATACAAGAAGTTTATGCATAAGGACGCTTCAGTTTTTCTTTCTGTTCCCAATGGAGAATCTTTAAACCGGCGAATCGGGTATGAAGCCGGACTTTTGGACAGTTGTACAGAGCTGAGTAAAACTGATAAGGAAATTGGTCATAAACGGGTTTTTACCCTCGAAACAATCAGCAAAATGGTTCATTCAAGTGGTTTTTCCATTGTCAGAAAAGAAGGGTTGTATTTAAAGCCCTTTGCAACAGAGCAGTTGGAATTGTTAGGACTTGAAAAGAAGGTTCACCAAGCACTGATAAAGACAGGAACTCACTACCCAGAACTCTCCGTTGCCATCTTTATGGAAATTAAGCTGAGGAAAAATGCATAAAATAGTTGTGACCGGAGTTGGAGCTATCATTGGGTATGGAATTATTAAATCCTTAAGGCAAAGCAGAAATAAAGTACATATTACCGGAATAGATGCTAACCCAGATGCTGTAGGGAAGGTTTGGTGCGACTCCTTTAAGGTTTGCCCAATGGCAAAGAGTGACGAGTTTATCCCCTTCATGCTTGATTTAATCAAGAAGGAAAACGTTTCTTTTGTTATTCCTGGAATTCCTCAGGATGTCGAAGCTTTTTCAAAAGCTACAATCAACAAAAAAACAAATATCCCCATTGTTTTAAATACCAAGGAATTAATTGAGCTGTCATTGGATAAATGGAGGTTGTATAAAAAACTGGATGCTGAAGGGTTTGAAATAATAAAGACCTTTATTGACGGAGACTTTGAGACCATTGCCGAAGAACTTACCCTACCCTTTCTTTTAAAGCCCCGTTGCTCATATGCTTCAAAAGGCATTGTTGTCATTGAAACAGAAAAAGACTTTATCTATTGGCAAGAAAAAATGGGGAGAAACTTCATGGTTCAGGAAATTATTGGAAGTGACGAAGAAGAATTTACTGCTTCAGCTTTTGGGTATGGTGATGGTACATCGTGTAAGCCGATAATTTTACGGCGTAAACTGAGTAATCAAGGTTCAACAGATTTTGCTGAAGTGGTGTTTCATCAAGATATTGAGAATGCAATAAAGAGATTAACGGAACTTTTTAGACCAGTGGGACCGACAAATTTTCAGTTCAGACTGCATCAAGGTAAGCCTCTTTTATTGGAAATTAATCCCCGTATTTCTTCGGCAACCTCAATAAGAACCCTCTTTGGATTTAATGAGGCGGAAATGTCTGTTCAGTATTATCTGGAAAAGAAAAGGGATTTTACTCTTGAGCTTAAATCAGGTACCGTGCAAAGGTTTATTGAAGATTATCGTGTGAGTAGCTGAATATTCATGATGGTAAAAGTCTCTGAGATATTTTCTCGTACAATTTTTTCGCAAAACATCAATGCAGAGGTGGTTTATCTGAGAAATAGAGATAGAATCTGATAATTGATGAGACAAGCTTTGAACTCATTCTCAGAAACGGCTTTGAGGCACCCGTTTCTTCCGAGGTCAACTGAACAGCACCTTCACCTCTTGGTGAAGTCGCTGTTCAGTTGAAAATCCGTTCAAAGCCTGTCCCATCAATGGTCTCAAGAGTTAATTGGTTTTTATCTCTATTTCTCACTTTATAGATAGCTTTGGTTATCACTTTCATTTAGTATAAAATGTCCTCTTTTATTAATAATAATGGATGAAACATGGGAATAGCAAAATTTGCGGAGTTGGCGGATTTAATTGGAATGGATCCGGAAAAAACCTATATGGGCGGTGGTTTTAAACGAGAAAATATAAGAATTCATGACATCGAAATTGAAAAAAATACCTTAAGGGCACTATGTGATGTTGAAAATGATTACTCTGATACAAAATATTTTCATTTCACCCAACCTTCCTCCTATAGCTGTACTGCACACTTAGCAATTTGCCTCTTTGCTTTTATTCGTGGAATTAAACGACATGATAAAGGGTTTCATATTTTTCTTATTAAGTATCAGACGAAATGGAATAAAGTGGTAAAGACCCCCTTAAATATTCCTATTGAAATCAGGATGACAAAATCAAGCCTGAAAAACCGTTCAGAAGAGGTAAATTTTCGCTTCAGTATTGATAATGATTCTATGGTTGGTTCCTATACGGCAATTTTCAGACTTCCTCCCCGAATATTAAAAGAACGACAAAAGGCGGTAAAAAAATAATTTTTTATTCCTAATTTAACCCATACAAAAACGTGCTGAAAATTAGGTTACTCCTATTCTCCTTCCTTTTCATGAGCTTTCAGGTGTTTAATGCTTTTGCTGATGAAGCGGTTACCGAAATAAATATTTCCTACCAGAATAAAAAACTATCTGTATTATTGGAAAATGCTGAGTTGTTAGATGTTTTATTTGAAATAAGCCAAAAAACAGGAATAAAAATCATAAGAAACCATAAAGTTAGATATCACCCCGTTACAAAAAAGTTTGATGAACTTGAACTTGAACAGGGGCTTGCTAAAATCCTCAAAGGGGTTAATTACCTTATATTTTATGCCCCGGAACAGGCAGGAGAAAAAAAGATTGAATCGCTGGCATTGCTGCCCCCAAAAAGTAAAGTTGGTATTCACTCGTCTCCTCAAAGAGTTGTAATACCTGAGGAAAAAGTTCATGTAAAAAAGAACATTAAACCTCAAAAACCTGTTCTCGGAAGTATAAGCAGTAAGGAAAAATCAGAAAATGTTGAAAGAATTAACCTTTTTGAAAAGGCAATTAAAGACAGCCTGAAGGAAAATAAAGAGAGCGTTCAAAAAAAAGGGTCTAAACCCTAAATTAAACTTTTATTTTGGGAGATGTTGTAGAGGGCGAGGGTTCCATTTGTGTTGGCGGAGATAATGCAACCGGGGGTGTCGGGGGCAAAACACGCTTGCAGGGGAAGCCATGGAAGGTGCATGGGTTGTCTTATTTCCTTTCCTGTCTCCCTGTCCCAGAGGCGGATGGTAGAGTCAGTGGATGCGGAGAGTATTGCCGCCCCGTCCCTTGAGAGTGCGCATGATGTCACCCAATTTGTATGTCCCTTGTACTGCCTTATTTCCTTTCCTGTCTCCCTGTCCCAGAGGCGGATGGTAGAGTCAGCGGATGCTGAGAGTATTGCCGCCCCGTCCCTTGAGAATGCGCATGATGTCACATAGTCG
>JADGAW010000064.1 GCA_015231815.1 Nitrospinota bacterium | reverse complement strand
ATCATTTATAATAGTTCGCTCTTTTAACCATTAAAACCATTATGAATAAAATTATTACACGGTTTGCCCCAAGTCCGACAGGAGCTCTGCATATTGGAGGGGTAAGAACTGCTCTTTTCAGTTGGCTCTATGCACAACACTGCGGGGGAAAGTTTCTTTTACGCATTGAGGACACCGACAAAGAGCGCTCAACAAAGGAATCAGAAGAGGAAATCATGAAAAGTATGCAATGGCTGGGTATGGTTTCTGATGAGCCAATGGTCTATCAAAGTCAAAGAGAAGAAATCTATAAAAAATATATTCAAAAGCTACTAGAAGAAGGAAAAGCTTACCGTTGTGTTTGTACTCAGGAAAGACTTCAAGCATTACGAGAAGAATGTATGGCAAATAAAACGAAGCCAAAATATGATGGCAAATGCAGACAGCTTAACATTGATGAAAAGAGTTCAGAGCCTTTTGTTATAAGAATAAAATGTCCTCTTGTTGAATCAATTACTTTTGAAGATACCCTTCGTGGAGCTGTTTCTACCAAAACAAGTGAACTGGATGATTTTATTATCGCCCGATCTGATGGAGCACCAACCTATAACTTTGTTGTAGCAATTGATGACCATGAAATGGGTTTAACCCATATTATTAGAGGCAATGACCATATTGCAAATACGCCAAAACAAATCATGGTTTATCAGGGGCTTGGCTTTGAAGTGCCGAAGTTCACCCACCTTTCCATGATTTTAAATAAAAAGAAACAAAAACTAAGTAAGCGGGACAATGTTTCTTCTGTTCTTGATTATAAAAAGCAAGGCTATCTTCCTTCAGCAATCATTAATTACCTTGTTCGACTGGGGTGGTCTCATGGAGATCAGGAGATTTTTACCACTCAAGAGCTTATCGACCTTTTTGATATTTCCGGGGTAAATAAATCAAATGCTGTTTATGATGAGGAAAAATTGCTTTGGGTAAATGCTCAGCATTTAAGAAAAGAAAACCCGGAAAGCTTATATGCATTTTTAGTCGAATGGCTTAAATGCAACGAAAAAGATACAACCTCTTTTGAAGAAAAGAAAGAAGAAATCGTTGCAACAGTTTCTCTTTTTACTGAAAAGGCTAAAACGTTGGAAGAGCTGTTTAATGCTATGTCATTTTTCCTCAATAATAGTGTGGAATATGACCCTATCGCTCTGGAAAAATTCGTTAATGAAGAAAATATCGAAAACGTTAAAAAGATTTCGGAACGATTTACTTCTTTGGAAACCTTTTCCAAAGAGGAAATAGAAAAAACCATCCATACCTTTGTTGAGGAAAACGGACTTAAATTCAAAACAGTTGGTCCACCCCTTAGAATTGCTTTAACCGGCTCCACTTCTGGTATTGGTTTAAATGAAACCATTGCCACTCTGGGAAAAGAAAAATCTCTGGAAAGAATCAACACCTTTCTTGCCCAAACATCTAAATATTAAGAAGTCTCGTACCCTAAACCCAATCAGCAAAAATTAACGGTGAGGTTTTCTCTATTCTGATATAAATTTCTCAAAAAACAACGAGTTTAACTTGAAGCCTTTTCTTTTGTTTATGATATCTACCATATGTTGCTAAAGTCGTTTCGGTATATAATGAAAATCCACTTATCCAAACGTTTTAATTTACTTCAGGAGGCTCCATGGGCATTTTTGATAAATTTAAGGGCGAATTTGTTGACATCATCGAATGGCTTGATGATAGCCGGGACACTATGGCCTGGAGGTTTGACCGCTACCAAAACGAAATTAAGCAAGGAGCAAAACTTACCGTTCGTGAAACACAAGTCGCTATTTTTGTAAATGAAGGACAAGTTGCCGATGTTTTCACTCCTGGGCTATACACCATCGAAACAAAGAACATTCCACTCCTGACAACCTTGAAAGGTTGGCCATATGGGTTTAATAGTCCCTTCAAGGCTGAGGTTTATTTTCTGAACACAAGAACGTTTACTGACCTCAAATGGGGAACGAAAAACCCAATAATGTTAAGGGACAAAGAATTCGGGCCCATTCGAATACGTGCCTTCGGAAGCTATACCATCAAGGTTGACGATCCACTCATCCTTTTAAAAGAAATTGTTGGAACTGACGGACATTTCACAACAAACGAAATATCCGAGCAATTAAAGAACCTTATTATCACCCGCTTTTCAGATAGCATTGCAGAGTCCGGTATTCCTGTTCTTGACATTGCATCGCAGTATGACGAATTGTCATTATTTATCCAGGAAAAAATCGCCCCAGAATTCAAGGAATACGGAATTTCAGTAAATAAATTTCTCATTGAAAATGTATCGGTACCCGAAGAGGTTGAAAAGGCTCTTGATAAGCGAAGCCAAATGGGCATTCTAGGCAATCTTAATAATTTCACACAATTTCAAGCAGCAACATCAATGGAAGCCGCTGCAAATAATCCTGGTGGTACTGCAGCAGGTGGTATGGGGCTTGGAATGGGTTTTGCCATGGCAAATCAAATGGGTCAGGCATTTACTCAAAACCCTTCAACAGGTTCACCGCCTCCACCTCCACCGCCATCTCAAACACTTTACTATACCGTTGAAAATGGTCAGCAACAAGGACCTTTTTCCCTTGACCAACTACGTCAAATGGCTCAAAGTGGAACTCTCCAGCAGGAAACCCTTGTTTGGTGTAATGGCATGAGCGGATGGAGTCCTGCAAAAGATGTTTCAGAAATGCAAAAGCTTTTTAGTACACCACCCCCATCCCCACCTCCACCGCCCATACCTTAAGTCAGAGAAATAAATATATACGTTGAATACGTGAAAACAAGAGCTATAACTAAAGCAAAAAAGGCTCTTCGCATATTACATGAAACAGGAAACCGTTGGTGAACCGGTTGGTTTAACAATAATTGTTCCTGCAGCATTATTTTAAAAGTCAACAATTGAGATATTAGCTAACATTCTATATGAGTGAAATTTATTATACTTTTTCCTCCAGCTACTTACTTTAAACAGCTTAGTTCATACCTCGCAAGTTCACCTTACTCTTTCTTAAATTTCCTGAACTCTTTCGCTTCTCAAATGTTAATGTCAGGATTAGTGCTTTATGATTTAAAATATATCGTCTTTACCGGAATGCCCAAAGCTTGATGAGGGTATTACATTGTTTTACTACACGTTTTCACTGTTAATAGGTAAGTGAACCGGGGCGTAGCGCAGTCTGGTAGCGCACACGGCTGGGGGTCGTGTGGTCGGAAGTTCGAATCTTCTCGCCCCGACCATTTTTATTCAACCTTAATTAAGGTTAAGTTTAGAATAAAAAGGTATTTTGGTTTTGGCTTCAACTCAAAAAATAAAACGTTATGAAAAAGATTTTATATTCCTTTCTCCTCATTTTTTTCTCTTCAACATGCACCTCATACGCTTATTGTTTATGGCCTGATTACCCAACAGACAGGGTTTGTCTCTGGGGAAATAACTGTACGACGGGTAACTGTACAACAGGATATGGAACATTTGAGTGGTCAAATAATAATAAATACAAGGGGGAGTGGTTGAATGGAAAGAGGCATGGCAAGGGTGTTTTTACAGATGGCAGTGGCTTTGAATATAATGGAGAATGGGAAAATGACAAAAAGCACGGTAAGGGAGTTGAGAAACAATTACCTGAGTTTTATGTCTATGAAGGAGATTTTAAAGATGGTATGCGAAGCGGAAAAGGAACAGCATTTTATGGAAATAAAAGTAACAAATATACTGGTGACTGGGAAAACAACAAAAGGCATGGTACTGGAACAATGGTTTGGATTAATGACGAGGGTAAAATTGACCGCTATGAAGGTGAGTGGAAAAATGATCAAAGAGATGGAAACGGTATGCGTCAATATGAAAATGGAATCACCTATATAGGGGGCTGGAAAAATAATTTGGAAAGCGGCAAAGGAACTCTTCATTTCATTGATGGCTCAACTTACGAAGGGGTCTGGGAAGAAGGTAAACTACAAAGAAAATACGATAACATACGATCACTAATAGCAATTGAAAAAGAAGAGAGAGAAGCCATGAAAGAAAATGATTTTATGGAAAGCGAATATGAAGATGACCTCCAAACAACAAACACACTTCTTTCAGAAAATGAAATTACGTTGGATAGTTATAAATATTACAATAAATATTGTCCAAACGACTTTAATAAAAAAGTGACCTGCACAAAATCCGGCGACCTTTTTTCCTGTACCTCAGAAGATGAACTTGGTGAAGGGCTTAATTTAAGGGAAGCCCTTATTCAGTCTTGTTTTTAACGTTTCTGGTATTTCCTAAAGTTTTTCTTTCTTTTTCTTTAACTTTTTTTCTACAGTTGTTCTTTTTGAGTATTAATAACAGAGAAATAAAGAAATGAAAAAAATAACGCACGCAAGTTTTGTAATGGGTTTTGGAACTCTTGCGAATATTGTTTTTGGCGTTGCCCGTGCAAAAGTTAGTGCCCTTGTGTTAGGAGTTGTTGGTGTTGGGTACCTTGCTCAGGCAAATCTTTTTATAACATTCCTTACAACTCTATGTAGCTTTGCACTTGCCTCAGGAACCTCATCATATTTAGCAGAAGCATTAGGGGAAAAAAGTCAAAAAAAATATAATGCAACCCTCTATCTTTCTCTAAAAATTCAGCTTATTGCAACATCCATTTTTTTACTTATAGCCTTTATTGCCTCAAACCCTCTGGCTTTATATATCTTTCAAACAGAAGAGTATAAACCTCTCTTTTTTGTTTTGCTTTTAACAATTCCTTTTACCGTTGCCTATAATGGTTTCTTTTACCCTTTATTTATGGGTAATAAAGACTATTCCCGTTACACTAAAGCAATGATTTTAAATGGGTTTATTGTTTTGTTCTTTTTCGTGAGTCTGGTTTATTTTTATAAACTTGAGGGAGCAATTATTTCTATTCTCATTGGCTCTGTTATTACCTTTGTAATTTTTGTTTTCTGGGGAAAAAAATATTATTCAGTTAAAGAAATAGCCTCAATATACAAAGAAGGAGAAAGGGAAATAAACTCATGGGGGTTAATAAAATTTGGTATTACTAACTTTTCTAACTCCGCACTGAACCTTTTAACGTTCTTATTGGTCAGAACAGAGTTTATTAAAAAAGTAGGTGTTGCAGCAAACGGACTTTATCAGGTTGTTTTTTCTATTTCAAGCTACTACCAGCCATTTTTAACCAAAGGAGTTTGGGGGCATTTTTACCCCTCCCTAAGTGCCGCAACAAACAATAAAGAAAGAAATAAACTCTTAAATGATACATTAAGGTTTTTTCTGACTTTTACGCCGCCCATAATTTGTCTGCTTTTACTGGTTGGAGAATATTTAATTCTTTTGCTTTTTTCTAAAGATTTTTTAAACGCAAAAAACCTTCTTACCTTTCAACTTTCAGGAGATTATTTTTTTCTTTTAAGTTATGTTTATTCCACCTCCCTTCTTGCACAGAGAAGGTTGAAGATATACTTATTTCTCAATGGTGGAGCTTCACTTGTCTTTCTTTTTCTCTTTTTTCTCTTAGCAGATATAACAGGAATAAAGGCAATTGTTACTATACACTTTCTTTCTAATTGTCTATTATTTCTTTCCCTTTTGATATACCATGTTAAAGAACTGTCTATGAAACCAGATGGAGAGGTTATTGTACTTTTTTTGTATGGGGTCGTATTCATCTCTGCTAATATATTTCTCTTAGAGGAAGGATACGAAATAGTAAAGTTCTTATTGATTGTTTGCTGGTTCTTTTTAACAACAACCCACCATCAAAGAAGCAGCTTTTATGAAATGGTTTTAGGTAAATTAAAGGTTATTAAACGATGAATATTCTCGAAAAAATAGTGGAACATAAAAAGGGGGAGGTAGAAAAAGCAAAAAATTGCCTCTCTTTTGAGGCTCTTATTGAGAAAACTCCTTTGGAAGGGAATCCAAACCGTTTTTACCAGTCAATAGAAAACGTTACGGGAACCTACCTTATTGCCGAAGTAAAAAAAGCTTCCCCATCTTGTCCGGAAGGCTTTATTCCTCATTTTAACCACCTTGATATTGCAAAAGAGTATATTACAAACAATATCCCTACAATTTCTGTCCTTACTGATGAAGCTTTTTTTCAGGGAAGTATTGAGGTCTTAAAAAGCATACGAAAAGAAACGAGCTCACTTATTCTTAGAAAGGATTTTATTGTTGACCCTTATCAAATTTATGAAGCAAAAGGTATGGGAGCAGACCTTATTCTCCTCATTGCTGCAATTCTCACAGAAAAAGAAATGCAAAACTATAGTGAACTTGCCCATAAACTGGGGCTAGGAACTCTTGTAGAAATCCATAACGAAGATGAGCTTAAAAAGGTAAGATCTTTTAAGCCAAATGTTTTGGGTATTAATAACAGAAACCTCAAGGACTTTTCTATTGATATTAAAAGAACACCACAGTTAATGGAAAAAGTTGACTTCTCCTGTAAAGTCATTAGTGAAAGCGGTATTGAAGGCCGAAGTGATGTAACTTTTCTTGAAGGTAATGGAGTAAATGGGTTTTTAATTGGCACTTCTCTGGTTAAAAGTCCTAACATTACAGAAAAAATTAAAGAACTTACCGGACAATAGCCTCTCACTATCGCTTATCAGGGCAGCTACTCTTTAGGGTTCTAATACTCTCAAGGAAATAATATATGTAGTCATTGCCAATTGAGTAATAAATAAAGTTTTTTTCTTTCCTGCACCTTATTACACGATTTTTTCTCATTATTGTTAAGTGGTGACTTACCAATGCCTGTGAAGCTCCAGTGAAGCCAACAATTTCAAAAACAGCTTTTTCCTCTTCCTCAAGAAAGTTTAATATTTTTAACCGTAAAGGGCTTGATATTACTTTTAACAGAGGAGTTATTTCACCCAAAACTTTATCGGGAACTATTTTTGTCACCATTTTATGTTGTACTTATTTTTAATAGTATTCCACTCTTTACAATTGCTATAATTACAAGCCTAAAATATTTTATCGTAACAAAATAGTTGAACTAAGGTTATATGGCAGAAAAACCAAAAGTTTTATTGGTTGATGATAGTCTCATCATTCAAAAGGTAGGTAAGCAAATTCTCTTTCGTAAGGGCTTTAACGTTATTCTTGCCGACCATGGGGAAATGGCTTTAAAGCTTTTTCCCAACCAAAACATAAAGTTGGTAATTCTTGACTATCACATGCCTAAAATGAACGGACTTCAAGCTGTTAAAAAAATTAGATCATCTGTAAACCCGGAAGATGCTAAAACTCCAATTTTAATCTTAACAGGTGAAAGCAACCCAACAGAGTTAAACAAGCTCCTTGAGGCTGGAGCAAACGACTACCTGAACAAAGGCAGGTTGTTAAAAAACCCAGAAATATTTTTAGAAAAAGTCTATCACCTTCTCAATGAGGAAGGGGAGGTTGCAAAATATAAGAAAATTAAACTTTCAAAAACCCTTTCACCTTTTGTAAAAGACTTCTTAAAGTTTACTCAACTTGTTATAGACAACTTTATGGCATCAGGTTCAATCAGCCAAAGCGAAATGGAAGAAATAGGAGAAAAGCTAGAAAATGCCTATACCTTGTTTAGCTCAGGAGAATATGTAGGGGTAATTTACGAAGTTATTGAAGGTGATGACTATCTTCCAGTTCATACGGTAAATACAACCCTGTTAATGCTAATGTTTGGAGTTTCCCTTAAGTGGGAAAAGAATAAGCTCATTGAAGCAAGTCTTGGTGCCTTTTTTCACGACTTTGGATGCCTTCTTTTACATATTCCTGTTTTAGTTAACCCAAAAGCTCTCCCTCAAAAAGACTATGCAGACTATATGAAACATGTTGAAGAAGGAAGCTCATTGGGAAAAACCCTTGGGTTACCAGCTAATGCTCAAAAGTTTATTGAAAACCATCATGAACGGTTAAATGGAAGTGGGTTTCCCAAGCAAAAAAAAGGTGAGCAGCTTGATGACATTTCACAAGTTGCAGGAATTATTACTCTCTTTGATTCCCTTACTTCCCAATATGGAATCCATAACAAAATGCATGTTAGTGATGCAATAAATAAAATTAGCTCCTGGAATACGCTTTTTTCAGAAGAACTTCTAAAAAAGTTTGATAATTTCAGTCGTCAGTTTGATTTAAAACCTGATGAGTAAGTAGCTCCTGTTTTCTTTGTATTAAGGTTATTTCTAGGGTTTTAACCCTTTCTCCTATTCTGTTGATTTTTTCTCAAATGTACGTAAAAACTCACGGGTAAACTCAAAAAACTTATTTTTGCTTTCATACTTAATGTCGTTAAAATTATCACCCTCCAACATTGTTCTGTTAACCTCCTCAAAATGAGTTCCTCCACCATGAGCAGCATCAACAATAGAAATTATTCCCGTTATGAGAAGATACTTTCCTTTTTCAATTCTCACAATTTCCGAAATAAAGTCAGGTCCCATAATTCCAATACTTTCTCTAAACCTGTAAAGAGGATTGGATCTCATAAAAGAAACCGATACCTTTTCTTTTGTTTCAATGTTTTCCTGAATACCTTTAAAGTCATCTGAAAAGAAAATAAACTTATTTTTCATCTCATTTTCCTTATCTGCTATCCAGGCAAAAAGGGTATCTATACCTTCAACTGGAGATATTTTTCTATCATAGCTGCCAAAGTCCACAGGTATTTTTTGAAGAGTTTTATGGTTTCCATCCTTAACTACAATTAAGTGTCGCATAAAAAACGTTTCGTCTTTTAATTTTTCCCCCACCATATAAATGCCGGCACTTTTTCCTTTTTCCAGAGAATTTGATGTAAATCCAAGGTCTGCTTCTATTTTCAAGGCAAAGCTAATATCAATAATTTTTTTTCCCTCTCCATAATAGTTTTTAAATACTTTTTCTTCCATCATGTAGAGCTGTTGACTGTAATAAGTTTGGTAGTAGGGTTTTTTTTGTTTTGGTGGCTTATATTCAGTACCATCATTATCTTCCAGTGATGCTATTCCTGTAACTTGAAAAGGGTCTTCTTTTTCTTCTGTTTTTTCTTTACCTGCATTCTTTTTTTCATCAATTTCACCGAGACTTTCCGAATCGTCATTACTATCACTTTTTTTCTTATCTGTTTCAATTTTTGTCTCTTTACTTTCCCCCTTTTTTTCATTTTGAACCTCTTTGGGGTCATTTCCACTTAAGAGAAAAAAGAGGGTAATTCCGACAAAAATTACGGCAATAGCTCCCCCCCCAATAATAATATTTTTTTTTGTGAAAAACTTTTCTTTAATTTCTTCAAAATTCATATTTTTTTTCTTTGATGATATATCGTAACCCATTAATTTTAAACGGTTTTTTTTTGTATTATCTTCTTTATTTATATTTCGTGAAAATAACCTTGAATTTAAGCGTTTTTTCCCGCTTAAATCCCCTAAAAAACACCTTTAAATGTTAAAATAACAGACTTAAAATTTACTGCTGTAAATAAAGAAAAAACCCAATATTTTTATATTTCAGCAACGTAAAAAAATATATAAACTTTTATTAGTAAAGTCATTCGTTTATGAAAGAAATCTGGAAGAAATGTCTTTCTGAAATACGCAAAACTATTCAAAAAGAAGCCTATGAAAAATGGTTTAAAAATATAGAGCTTTTATCCATTAAAAATAACATTGCCTCCATTGAAGTTCCAAACAATTATTGCTCAAAAGTTCTTAACGCAAATTACAAAGTAGAACTGGAAGATGCCTTAAAGTCAGTTACAAAATCAGACGATATTTCCCTTTCTTTTATTGCAAGAGATAAAAAAACTACTACGCTTTTTGATGAAATCGTTCCAGAAAAAAAACTGGAAGTTAAAAAACAAGAATTTTCTCATACCGGACTCAACCCAGATAAAACATTCAAAAATTTCATTAAATGTGCTTCAAATGAATATGCTTTAGCTGCTTCCCTGGCAGTTTCTGAAGGTTCTGCACAAACCTATAACCCTTTATTTATTTATGGAGGCGTTGGACTGGGAAAAAGCCATTTAATGTTCGCCATTGGAAATAAAGCCTATCAAAGAAACTTAAAAGTTTGCTATCTCACTGTTGAAGATTTCCTGAATGAAATGATTAAGTCAATTCAAAAAAATAAAATGGAAAACTTCAGAAATAAGTATAGAAAATGCGATATTTTA
>JADGAW010000063.1 GCA_015231815.1 Nitrospinota bacterium | reverse complement strand
TGCTCCATCAGAAAGTCTATTTATAAGGACTGGTACAGGAATTCCGTCAATAATGCTTTTGAGCTGCTCTTTATTCTCCTGTTGTAAGAGGTTAATCCTGTGAGCAAGGGCAAAGGAAAAGAGACACATCTCCATAAGAAATCCTATAGGTACAAAAATTCGGAAGTTAATATCTATAGGAAAGGTATAAACAAAACGTGTTGCAGCCAGAAATACAAAAAAAGCAGGAGGAGACCAGGCGATTAAGTAATACTTTGCTTCTTTATGTCCTTTCTTAAGGAGGTACAACCCAACGGAAATAAGCATAAGATAGGAAATTCCGACAAAGGTAAAAATAATGATCTGGTAATGTCCAAATGATAGAAAAATCGATGAAAAAAGTGTAACAACAGTAACCAATTGAAATCCTATCAGGGCATTATTTATAGGTTTGGAAAAAAGATCTGTTCTGAGGAAGCTTCGAGAAAACTGTAGAGCACTAAAGACAAAAATTGGGGTGTGTAAACGGCCAATAAAAAATGTTATTTCAGGGTTATTCGGGAAAATATATCGATATAAATCTCCATGTATGTGAGAGAGGGTCAACATAACACTGAGTACATAACAAATGTAATAAAAATAAGTAGCTTCCCGAATACTAAAGAGAAGAAGGGAAGTATAAATAATTATTATTCCCAACCCTCCGTAAAAAATACCCCACACCATATTGTTTGTTTCAATATAAGAGGAAAATGCATCGTTTTCCCAGAGTGCAAGTCTTATTTCGAGGGGCTGTTTCGATTTATATCTTAGGTATAAAAGATATTCGTTTTCTGGATGTAACTCAAGCGGGAAAATAAGGTTGGTATTGGGGTGGAGTCTTTCTTTAAAGGGAATCAGGTTACTCGTATGGAACTTTTCAATACCTTTTGTTGCAATATTCTCTACATAGAGGTCAAGCTCATTAATATACCAGTCGTATTGTTCCAGCATCCAGTGATGCTTTGTAGAATCTATTTTTAATGCAATTTTGACCCAAATTGCACTGTCGGTAAATCCTTTATTGATTGATTGCTTTTTATTGATGAGGTTTACGGATTTGAACTTCTCTCTTTTTACTTCATCAATGGTCATTGTGCCCGATGTATCCTCAAATATCTCTAAATATGGAGTAAGCTTATTTTCGGGAGCATGAATGGTATGAAGTTCCTCAGCAGCTAAAGTATTGAAGAAAGAAGAGAAATAAAGAAAAAATGTTAAAAGAATTAGAGAAAGTTTCATCTGATTCAATAAATAATATGTAGATAAGATATTATAAGCTGATTCAAGATGGGCTTAAGAAGATAGATCTCTTATGGAAAAAGGGTGATGCTCATAATAGAATAAAGAGGTTTTTATGCTGAGGCTTCTTCTTTGGTTGATTCAAGTAGAAAGTTGTAGCAGTTGTCCATTTCATCGGGGTTTCCTCTTAGTTTCATAGCTGATCGCGGATGTTGATTGAGATGTCCGCTAATTCCATAAATATCGTTAAACCCCCACTCGATTTCCTTTCGAAGAGGAACAAAATGTTCCTGAATGACTTTATAAACAGGGCGTACATCAAACTTTGGGTTTTTTAGGAAATTAAGGAGCAGTTCCAGATTACAGTTTCCTGCTCCCCGACCAATACCATTGATCGTCGCATCAAGAAGATTTACTCCGTCAATAATAGCCTGTTGAGTGTTGGAAAAAGCAAGTTGCTGATTGTTATGGGCATGAAATCCTATTTCAATATCCGGTGCATATTTTTTATAGAGATTTAAATAATAGGTTATTTGCTCTGAGTAAAAAGCTCCGTAGCTATCAACAAGGTAGAGGTAATCAACCTCTTTGCAGGCGTTTATTTCCTCAAGACCACCAATAAGCTCACTTTCAATTGAGGCAGAAGATGCCATGATATTTAACGTTGTTGCATAGCCTAAGTCCTTTGTTCTTTTAACGAGATCAAGTCCTTTATCAATGTCTGGAATATAGCAGGCAGTGCGTATCATTCCCACAACACTTTGGTCTGCAGGAACAAGTCCGTCAATATCAACTCTTCCCACATCAAACATAACGGCAATCATGGGAGGTTTATTACATTCATGGGACTCAATTACAGCTTTTAGGTCGTCTTCATCACAGAAGTTCCATTTACCATATTTTTCCCGGGTATATTCATCACTTTCGCACAGTTTTTTCCCCAATTCGATAATGTCAACACCAGCTTTACATGCTGCAGCATAAACTGCTTTTACAAAGTCATCGGTAAAGTTGTAGTTGTTAATTAACCCGCCATCTCTTATGGTACAGTCCAGAACCTTAATTTCTTCACGGTACATGCAATAATCTCCGGTTATTTTTTATTGTAAAGGGGAGCATCTTATCTTAAACACAATCCAGAAGCAAGTTTTGAATGGTTTATTGCTGAATTGTTTCCTTATGAACCACTTAATAAATGGACTGAATTCTATGAATAAAGTTCAACCCTTCCAAAACATAGGAGCCAACCGCTAAATTGAAGTTGTACCTTCAATTTCCATATCCAGCTATCCTCAAATGAAAATTGTTTTTTAAGTGTCATACGTTATATTTAAGACTATCTTTTTTCAGGAGCTTTGCTCATATCTTACCGTAAGCGTCTCAAAAAAGTTAAAAGGGGCAGACTGATATTAATTGATGTCAGTATAAAAACAGTTGTCTTTCCGCTAAAATAACACTTTTATCTTAAATGGTTTGCATGAATAAAATAGCGATTATTGGTGGCGGAGCCTCAGGTCTTATGGCTGCAATTACTGCTGCAGGAGAGGGATGTCAGGTTGACCTTTTTGAACAAAACGAAAAGGTGGGAAAGAAAATTCTTGCTTCGGGAAATGGTCGATGCAATATCAGTAACCGTAACCTGTCTATAATTGATTATTTTGGACAGCATCCCGACTTCTCAACGTTTGCTCTGAAACAATACAGCTTTGAAGAGTTTGAGAAGTTTTGTCGCTCTCTAGGATTACTACTCGAAACAAAAGAGGACGGTAAGGTCTACCCCCTTTCAAATGATGCTCAATCTGTCGTAGCGGCATTTGAGAACTTTGCTCTGGGTTTAGGGGTTAAGATTTTCACAAATCATTCCATCACCTCAGTGGAAAAAATATCAGGTTTATTTGAACTCTTGAGCAACGATAATACATATAAGGGGTACCATAAAGCCCTTATTGCTACAGGGTCGGAAGCTGCTCCACATCTTGGTGGTAATAATAGTGGATACCGGTTTGCTTCAGGTTTCGGACTGAAGATAGAGCAAACCTATCCATCCCTTGTTCAATTACATATTGATTCAAAGTCTCACTACCGGATGGCGGGAGTTAAACAAAATGGAGAGGTAACCCTGTATGTAAACGGAAAGCCCGAAGCTCGCTCAGAGGGAGATATTCTTTTTACCCGTTACGGAATTTCTGGTTTTGCAATTCTTGATATTTCACAAAAAGCTTCAAGTACACTTCGTGATTTGCAGAATGTTTCCATTGGAGTAAATCTTATTCCCCAATTTGACCATCAATCTCTTACTGCTCAAATTACAAAAATAGCGAAATCGTTACCTAATTACACCCTTTCTATGCTTCTAAACGGTTTTCTCACCATAAAAATTGTTCCTCACCTTTTAAAGGATGCTCAAATTAATGGTGAATTAAAAGGAAAAGAGCTCTCAACCAAAATGATTAAAAAAGTTGTACACCAACTGCAAAACTGGCGTTTTAAGATTACCGATACCCATGGGTTTAGACATGCAGAGGTAAGTGGTGGTGGTGTAAGCTCTGATGCAATTGATAGCAAAACCATGGAAGCAAAAGAAGTTTCCGGACTTTATTTTTCAGGGGAGGTTCTTGATATTGTAGGAAAAAGGGGAGGGTACAACTTACATTTTGCATGGGCAAGTGGCTACCTTGCAGGAAAAGCTTTGGCGAGTAAATTAATGGAAAGATAACACTTTCTTTACACAATGTATGGAACAAATAAGAGATTTCAAAACCCCTGAAATTATTCTGAACGAAAAACAACAACGGTTTCCTGATTGTCGTCGCTGTTCAGTCTGATGGCTTGTAAGGTATATCCGAAATAATCAGGATATTTATGTTTTCCCCCTCCTTTTAAGGTGAATTCAAGCTCGGTTTCTCCTTCAATTATTTCGGTTACTGTAGCAGGCCAGTGTCCTCCAAAAATGCCAATCTGGACAAATCCAGCATCCTTTTGCATTTTTTTGAGTGCTTCGAGGTTCTGAAACCGCTGTCCTGTTTCATGAGTTTTATTATTTCCACAGGCACATATAAGGATAAAGAGAATAAGAATCGAAAGTTTTTTTATCATTGTGATGTTTGTTATATGAAGAAAAATTTTCGTGCATAATTATTGCACAATATGGAGAAAAAACGCAATAAACAATAAAGTACTGGTTTATAGAATTGACTGTGAATACCTTATGACGAGGGGAAACAATCTTGTGTCCCTGCTGAACCAAAGTCTTGTCTTAAACTGCAGGTTTAACTTTTTGGAACAAAAGAGGTGTTCCTTTACGATTTTTCGGGATATACTCTTAGAACGTTAATTATTTAAATCCTGCAATCGGCTTTACACCGATTGCAGGATTTAGGTGTGACAAGAAAACATCTCTCTGAAGCCAGATATAACTATTACTTTATAAAAAATAGTTCTGGTATTCATAATGTTGGCTATGCTTTGAAACTTCTTGAATTCTCCAATAATAAACTGGATGAAATCTTAGGGGTTATACCATCAGGTATCAAGCATGAAGAAATAGAAGGCGTTATGTGGTTTAAAGAAACAGAAGGATTAGACCCCGTAAAATTTGATCATAATTTTCACTCAGAATTCTTCCCGGATTGTGTTGAATGCCATGATAAACTTTTTAGTATGGAAAAAGGAGCAACTGACGCAACAGGGTTTTTAACCATGAGTAATATGGCGAGAGGAAAATTTTGCGGGGCATGTCATAACGGAGAAATTGCAGAAAGTATTACTGAACGTTGTGAGAAGTGCCATGTAAAAATATCAGAAACAGAAAATTAGAAATGAGAATAATGAAAAAGCTTTTTCTATCTATACTTATTTTGGTTATTATTTCATGTCAACCTTTGTGGGCGGAAAATAGTTGTGTTGATTGCCATTCATCCAACAAAGACCCAAAACTTGAAAAAACCTTTTTATCCTGGAAAGAATCTAAACATGCCAAGCTAAGTTCTGCTTGCCAAGCATGTCATAAAGGGGATAAAAAAGCTAAAAGTAAAGAAAAAGCTCACGTTTGGAAAGATATTAAAACATCTTTAAAAGAAAAAGATATTCCTCAAACCTGTGGTAGGTGTCATATTAAAATCTATAAAAGTTTTCAGGAGAGTTCCCATTATAAAAAAGTTGAGGGGGATAAACGTGCTCCCAACTGTGTGACGTGCCATTCTCCAAAAAGTGGATATATTATTCCTCCTGAGAAATTAGAAACATTATGTATGACCTGCCATAACCATTTCGATAATACAAAAAAAATGGTTATATTAAAAGCAAAGGAGCTTTACACATTTTATTCTAATAGTGTAAGACCTCAAGTTGACCGGTCATTTAAATTACTTCATCTAGCTCAACAACAAGGAAATGATGTAACGCTTTCTGAGAAACTTCTTACGTTGTCACAACAATATCATAAAAAATCCAAGGTATCCTGGCACCATTTTGCTCTCGATGATTTCGAGACCAATATTAACAAAGCTTTTTACCTCTCGATTGAAACCGAAAAACTGTTATCAGGAACAAAATGAAGAAAGTCATACTATTTCTATTCCTTTTTATAATGAACACCTCTGTTTCTTTTGCTTTAGAAAATCAGTGTGTTACATGTCATAGTGTTTTAAAAGACGAAAAACAAAAAAAGATGTACTTAAAATGGCAACTTTCTCCACATCAAAAAGCAGGGGTTTATTGTAATGATTGTCATGACGGTGACCCACATTCCATGAAGAAAGACCAAGCCCATTCTGAAGGAAAAGGTGTAGATATACTTGCTAAAACAAAACCTGATAAGGTAAATGAAACATGTGGTGGTTGTCATTTGGATATTCTTGAGGAATTTCAAAAATCACGGCATTATAAAAATATGGATGTAAAGAAAAGACCCACCTGCAGTACCTGTCATTATAGTTTGGAGGGAAGAATTATTGACCATAATCATATAAGAAAACTATGCCTTGATTGCCATCAGATGTCAGTTAAAGAAGATGAGTTTCTTATGCTCTTAAATGTAGAGGAATATAAAGAAATATCGGAAAAATCAAGAAAGTCGGTTGCTATAGCAAAAAAAATGATTTCTTATCAGGAAACATTAAAGATTAAGACGGTAAAAGAATCAGATATTAGTCTGGCTGAAGAACTTATTTCTCTTTCTGAAGACATTATTCATGAAGATGCAATAAGATGGCACCAATTTGATCTACACAATCTATCATCAAGTAGTAGAAAAGCTTATTACCTTGGACAGGTAGCTATTGATTTGCTTTTACCGGGTAAAAAATAGTCTTATGCTCTTTTTCGGTTTGTGATAATAAGTAAGAGTCAGTAAAAAACTGAAATTGTCCATCAATACGTGGTGCCGAAGGGGAAACTTAAACTCCCACAGTTTTAGGAAAAGAAGATTACTAACCTACAACGAATTTTCCGACAAAATTGAATGAGAGGTTATCTACTTCGTTTACAGAGAGATGTAGAGATAATCTTAAATAGTCTTTCCTTGTCCAGAGGTTTGTTTAGATAGCCATCAAATTCTTGTTCTCCAGCCAATTCCTCCACCTCCTGTTGAGTATAAGAGGTTACAGCAATAATGAGAGTTTTTTCTCCCATTTCTTGACGAATGCGTTGAGCAGCAACAATTCCGTTAAACCCTGGCAGATCAATATCCATTAAAATAAGGCTCGGTTTTGTTTCAATTGCTTTTTGTACAGCAGTTGGACCGTCCATTGCCAAAGAAAGTTCTTTACAACCTTCCAATGCCTTTTTACTGCTTTCTTGGTGCAAAGGATTGTCTTCAACAATCAAAATCCGTAAAGATTGTAATCCAATGTCCATATTTTCTGATATAGGTGGTTTCTTTTCTCCTCGAGGAAGGGTAAACCAAAAGGTTGAGCCTTGATCCGGTTTGGAATCAACTCCTATGCTTCCACCATTTTTCTCAATAAACTCTTTGCAGAGAATAAGTCCTAGACCTGAACCCGTTTCATTGGCAGTCCCAGGACTGCTCGACACTTTTTCCCCCACATTGAAAAGTTTTGCTTCCAGTTCTGGTGTAATTCCTTTTCCTGTATCCTGAATGTAAACATGGAGGTTTTCTCCCTTAAGAGATGACCCAATTGTTATTTTGCCACCCTCCGGAGTGTATTTAATGGCATTAGAGAGCAGGTTTCGAATAACGGTGGCAATCATTGCCTTGTCAGCAAAGCAACAGAGTTCTTCAGAAACATCTACGACAATCTCAATCATTTTTTGATTTCCTTGTGGCTTAAGAAAATCTACCGTATTTTTAATGGAATCATTAAGATCGAAATGCACAGACTCCGGTTGCATATGCCCTGATTGACTTCTTGCCCAATCAAGCAGATCATTGAGCATGACGTTGGTATTTTTGGTCGTTTGTCGTGTTATCTGAAACATTTCCTCACTAAAATCTTTGGGAGACTCCAATATATCATTAAAAATAACCGACAAGCTGCCCATGGGACCACGAAGATCGTGACTTATGATGGAAAAGAACCTATCCTTCGTTGTATTTGCAGTTTGAAGTTCCTTGGTGCGGTCTGCCACTTTTTGTTCCAGTTCAGCCGCATGTTTAACCGACTCGTCAAACATGCGAGTGTGAGCGTCATCTTTTTCCTGTCGTAACCGATTAACACGAAATACCATGTAAAAAGAAAGAACTACCACCTCAATAAGCAGTCCGGTAAGAAGGCTGTGCCTGAATATTTCTGAAACATTACCGTCCAGTCGAGCAAGCTCTGTTACCTCACCAATCCAGGAAAACCCGATGGAAAAAATGAGCCAGCGGGCTTGACCTTGTCTGGATGAGGCTAAAAAAGCCTGATATATAAGAAGTCCCATTAAGAGCAAGGAGATAATGAACTGGCAAAAAAGCAAGAGTGGATTATACGTCCATGAAATCAACAGAAGTGGCTGGGGAATAAGAATCAACAGGTGATTAAACCACCAGAGAAATCTAAGAACACCCTTGCTACGGTCAAGTTGCAGGAAACTGTAAATATAACGAAGAATCATAATCCAAATTACACCCAGCATGAGGACCAGAACAAAGCGATCCTGATTGATCAGGTTGAGGTTAATACCAAACCATGCACTGAAATAGCCGTCACGGATTGGTATAAAACAGCTACAAGAGAGGATGTATCCGGCAAAATAAAGGTAGGCTTTATCCTTAAGGGAAACAAATAATGCAAGGTTATAGAAAGCCATGATCACCATTATTCCGAGAATAAAGGCGACGATCGTTTGATCAATAGCAATGTGTTCACGAAAAGCTCCGGGTTCCCACACTGTTATTGGGTTACCCATTCCGTTACCAATTGAGCGGATTTTTACAAAAAAGCGGGTTGTCCCCGGTGCCACGTCAATTTTAAAATAGGGCACATGAGACTCTCGTGGAAGATAGTTCCATTGTTGGTGGTCTTGTTTTTCCACCAGTTCCCATACACCATTTTTAAACTGCCATAATTCCAATTGGTGTAAATCAAAAATTGTTGTTAGAGCCACAATTTGATGCTCTGGGTTCCGACTTTTATTGTTAATGGTAAAACCAATCCAAAAATCGGAAAATTTTTTAAAAGCGAAAGCCTTTTTAAATTCAGAAAGTGGGAAAAGGTCCCATGTTTCAGGCTGGGGAGTTTCAAAAGAATCTGGAGCTAATTGGGTAAATCCTTGAGAAAAGTCCACCTCAATGGGGGAATTATTTGATGGTAAAGCGGAAAGTCCTCGTGGAACAAAAGTGCAAATAAGAATAATTGCTAACCATAGGGGAGTGGTAAGAAGTTTTTTTATTAGACTGAGCAATTCAAAAAAAAGGTTATTGTTAACTCTCATACCATAAAATTAAATACATTATTTTAAGGGGAGGTATGCCCAAGATGAATGACGGATTGTTATTGGCTAAGTAAAAGGAAAATCAAAAATTCAACTTTTACGATAAGCTTATTTTTGTAACAAAATTAAGGGAAAAGGGAATAAGCCGTATCATAAAATCGTTGGTTTTTGTGAATACTGTCTCGGATTATACACCCCCTCTTATTTTTTTCGCAACCGGGGTTGTTGGTAAATAATCTTCTGGCTTTGTCGTATTTTTCCCCTCTTTTATAAACAAGCTTTTTCAACCAGAATAAACAGGATTACGCAGGTAATCGTCCGTGGTGGGAATATAATCATTCACATGTTACCATCTTCCTCCTTGACACTGACTTTGGAAACCGTTAATGGGGAAAGTCTGTTTGACTCAAAACTGAATAAAACCTCTACTGCACAATTTAATGCACAATCGAGGTTTAAATTGAGTTTTGTGTTTTATGGAAAACACTGAATTACTGATTATAAGCTGGTGCCGAAGGGGAGACTTGAACTCCCACAGGCTTGCGCCCACAGGATTCTGAGTCCTGCGTGTCTACCAATTCCACCACTTCGGCATGAGGAATGACGATGGATTCAGAGATTTTTCTCTCTGAAATTATTTGTAAACGTTATAGAAAAATTTAACACTCATTTAAAAAAACTGAGTATTTTTGGCATATAGGATATTGCGTAAAATGCCTAAAAACCATTATAAAATCGATTTATTTTACTATATAGTATTTGAAAGTAACAGTAAATTTACTCCTGTGCGTGCTAAGAATTGACCTTTCCCCAACGACTTAGTCGATCCTGAAACACTCGTTTTTCAGGAATAAATCATTCTCATTTCTTTTATAACCCTCATTCTTTTGCTGCGTTTATCTTGAAAATATTCTTTTTCTATGTTTTGCTTTGTACTGTCCGAACGCTTTGTGTGAGTTCACAAACCAATAGAAAAGATATTTTCAAAGTAAACGTTACTTTGAGCAAAAGCAGAGGGAAGTTTGACTCGTGCCATCCATGGTCCTCACCCTCCGGCAAAAAAGGTGTCCAATTTTTCTTCCT
>JADGAW010000062.1 GCA_015231815.1 Nitrospinota bacterium | reverse complement strand
CCTACCTCCACCCCCTCCACCAAGTATTCCACCTGATAAGAATGTGAGGGAAAAAGATTACAAGTTTTCAATGAAAATTACCGGAACTCTTATCTTAGATCAAGATGCAAAGTATGCTTTTGTTAGTGGTGGATATGAAGAATTCTTTGTCGATAAAATTCTTCGTCATACGAACCCTCATAAAGATAAGGATGGAAAGACCGTCTATGATTTACAGGAGGTTTCAAAAAGTGTTGGTGCCAGTAAGCTTGTTGAAATAGAAGAAAAAGTATTGCACGTTAACACAAAAGTGGGTGAGTATAGGGTTAAGGATATTACTGAAAACTATGTAGTTTTTTCGAGACCAGATTACCCTGAGCAGGTTGTTTATATTGATGGGTTAAAGAAAAAGATGCTTGAATGGAATAAAGGGGTGAAAAACCCTGAAGAGATGAAACCAGAAATGGTTACCTATAACAAAGAAAAGGATACCATGAGCCTGAATTTATCCTCAGATGAACCCATTCAGGAATCGGCAGCAAGAACAGTTGGTATGCAAACAAAAACAAATAATAGGTCTGCTAATATACAGAATGTGAGTAACAGTGGAAATAGTAAACAGCCTGTTAAGAACGGACAGAATACAAACAATGATCCTAAGGAGTTGGGAAGCACTTTAAGTGGAATAAAAGATATTTTAAAAAATATGGCCGAGGAAAAAGAAAAAGCAAAGAAAGCAAAAGAGCCAAAATATACTCATATAAGTCAAGTACCGGCTGATGTAAAAAGTAAAATGTCTATTCCGGAACTACAGAAAATACCGGGCTTTAACCTGTTCAAGCACTTATCTGGTGATTAAGTTATTGGCCTTCGGCTTCTTGTTCTTCTTTTACCAGTTGAGTTAGAGAAAGGTTTTCTTTAAACAGGTAGTAAATTCCCCCAAGAACGGTAAACATCGTGGTAAAAAACCACACAATTAACCCAAAACTGTTGGAGGTAACATGATCAACTCCAAAACCATCAGAGAGGGTAAAAACAACACCCATTTGAAATGAACCAATAAATGCGGGTGTAGGTATGATTGTAATGAAAATACAAACCATTGTTGTAAGAATGAATAATGATTGTATGGGAAGATCCTGTAAATCATACATATAATAAGCGGGCAAATAGGTAACGATAAAGCACCCCCAAAGGATTGCAGAAAGCAGAAAGACAATAAGGGTTTCCTTTGCGCTTTTTAGTACACCAAGTCCATCAGAAAAATGACCAATTAAGAGCAGTATTTTCTCTTGCCAACTCTCTTTTAAAAAGAAAATAAACTTTTTTACCACGACAACCGTTTGGTCGTGCCAATGAGCCAAAGTGTATGAGAATACCATCAATGCAACAAAAAGGACGGCACTCATAACTCCAAAAGCCTTAATGCTGGTTACAATGTTTTCGTTACCACCCACTGATTTTGGAATAAATGCTTCAGGGTAAAAAAAGAGGCATATTATGAGAGATATTCCCAGGAGCAAGATATCAAACAGTCTTTCGATAAATATTGTTCCAATACAGGCAGTAAAAGGAAGTTGAATTTTTTTTGATAACACAAAAGCCCGAATTGCTTCTCCAAGCCTTGCAGGAAGGAGGTTACACATAAATCCGATATAGAGGGAAGGCATTAGCTCTTTGGTTGTAACCACTTTTAACGGATTGATAAGGTAGCTCCAACGGTATGCTCTTAAAATAAATTGCACAATTATCATCATGAACATAGGAATAAGGTAAAACCAATGAATTTTTGAGAACGACTTGATAAGCTCAGGAATACTAATGTTGTGCATACAATAATACAATGCTCCAACGGCAATGAGCAAACCAATAAAAAGGTGACTTTTTTTCATATCGGGGGGTTTAAATCTTACGTAAAAGGTGCGATATTATAAGTTCTATTAAAAGTAATAGCAATCCACTTACAAGAAAAAGGTGGTATTTATCTGTGAAATTATGAAACTCCTTAATCTTGACATCACTTTTTTCGAATTTATTAATTTCTTCATAAATACCCTTTAATTTCTCATAGTCAGTCGCCCGATAATAGTTTCCTCCTGTTATATTTGCAATTTCCTGAAGTGTTTTCTCGTCCATGGGAACCTGTTGTCTAACATACCTCATTCCAAAGGGAGTTTGAACAGGTATGGGAACATCTCCTTTACTTCCGACTCCAATGGTATAAACTTTTACCTTAAGTTTTTTTGCCAGTTCAGCAGCCTTTAATGGCATGAGTTGTCCAGCAGTATTACTTCCGTCAGTTAGAAGGATGACGATTTTTGACTTCGACTTCAAATCCTTTAATCTTTTGACTGCCAAACCGAGAGCTGATCCAATCGCTGTAGCATCTCCGGCAATTCCAATTTTTATCTTGTCAATAAATGAGTCAAGCAGATTGTGATCCATCGTTAATGGCGATTGAGTGTAAGCGTTGTCACCAAAGACTATAAGACCTATACGGTCATATTCCCTTTCTTTTACAAACTCTTTAACAACCGACTTAATAATTTCCAGTCTATTGACCGGCTCATGATCGACTTTGAAGTCTAAAGCAGTCATACTCCGAGACGTATCAATAGCAATCATGATGTCAACTCCCTGATATTTAACTTCAAATGTTGTATGTCCTTTTTGTGGTCTTGCCAGTGCAATGATAAAGAGAGAAAGTACTATGAAGCGCAAATAGGGAAGTGATAAAAAGAGCCTTGTCTTAAATGAAGGTTTAACACCTTGAAGAAGCTCTGAATGAGAGAAGTGCAGGGTTTGTGCAGTTAATTTTTTTCTTTTACGAAGAAAGAAAAAAATGAGGGGGATAAAAAGTAAAAACGCAAAGGGGGTTGCAAAAGTAATCATTCAAAAAATAGGGAAAATAAAAAATTTACTCTATTTTAACAATCAAAAAAATAAATTTAAAAAAATACTTGACTCAACGGTTATCAATATTATCTTTTGGCTCGTTTTAACAGGTACTCCTTATTAACTTTATCTACATACTTTGGGAGGTGGTTGAACTTTTTACTAACTGTTTATTTTTTTTGTTAACTTAATTTATTGGAGATGTAAATATGGGAATTCGTCCATTACAGGATAGAGTGCTCGTGGAGCCTAACACAGAAGCTGAGTCAAAAACAGCGGCTGGTATTATTATTCCGGATTCAGCAAAAGAAAAGCCGATGGAAGGTACCATCAAAGCAGCTGGAAACGGTAAACTTGATAACGATGGTAAAAGAGTCGCTCTTGAAGTAAAAGTTGGAGATAAGGTTCTTTACGGAAAATATGCCGGAACTGAGGTTAAAGTTGATGGTAAAGAATACCTTCTTATGAGAGAAGATGATATTTTAGGAATTATTGAATAATTTAAAAGGAGATAAACATAAATGGCAAAACAATTAGATTTTCATGGTAAAGCCCGCACGGCACTGTTGAGTGGTGTCAATCAGCTTGCTGATGCGGTCAAGGTTACTCTTGGACCAAAAGGGAGAAACGTAGTAATTGATAAAAAATTTGGTTCTCCAACTATTACCAAAGATGGAGTAACTGTTGCGAAAGAAATCGAACTTGAAGACGCAGTCGAAAATATGGGTGCACAGATGGTTAAGGAAGTTGCTTCCAAAACTTCAGATGTTGCAGGAGATGGTACTACAACAGCAACTCTTTTAGCTCAGGCTATTTATAGGGAAGGTGTGAAAAACGTAACTGCAGGCGCAAACCCAATGGAATTAAAACAGGGTATTGATGAGGCTGTTAAAGTTGTTGTTGAAAACCTTAAAAGTATTGCAAAGCCAACGAAAAGTAAAGAAGAAATAGCTCAGGTTGGTACTATTTCAGCTAATAACGACAATACCATCGGTGAGCTTATTGCTGAAGCGATGGAAAAAGTTGGTAAAGATGGTGTTATTACTGTTGAAGAAGCAAAATCAATGGAAACCTGCCTTGATGTTGTTGAAGGTATGCAGTTTGACAGAGGTTACCTCTCTCCTTATTTTGTTACAAATCCAGACAGAATGGAAGCAGTTCTTGAGGATGTTTATATTCTTCTTTATGAAAAGAAAATTTCAAGCATGAAAGATCTTCTGCCCATTCTTGAAAAAGTTGCTAACTTAAGAAAGCCTTTCTTAATTCTTTCTGAAGAAGTTGAAGGGGAAGCATTAGCTACGCTTGTCGTGAACAAAATTAGAGGTTCCCTCAATGTTGCGGCTGTTAAAGCTCCGGGTTTTGGTGACAGAAGAAAAGAAATGCTTCAGGATATTGCCATCTTAACTGGTGGTAAAGTTGTTACTGAAGATCTTGGAATTAAACTTGAAAATGTTGAGTTGAGCGACCTTGGACAAGCAAAAAGAGTAACAATTGATAAAGAAAACACAACAATTGTTGAAGGTAAAGGTTCAACTGACGAAATTAAGGCAAGAGTAAGTCAAATCAGAACTCAGATTGAAGAAACTACTTCAGATTACGATAGAGAAAAATTACAGGAAAGACTTGCTAAATTAGTTGGCGGTGTTGCTGTAATTAATGTTGGTGCTGCAACTGAGACAGAAATGAAAGAAAAGAAAGCTCGTGTTGAAGATGCATTAAATGCTACAAGAGCTGCAGTTGAAGAAGGTATTGTTCCTGGAGGAGGAGTTGCTCTTCTTAGATCAATTAAATCTCTTGATGCCTTAAAGCTTGAAGGTGACTTCAAAATAGGTGCTCAAATCGTGAGAAGAGCTCTTGAAGAACCTCTAAGGCAAATCGTTATCAACGCTGGTGTGGAAGCTCCAATCGTTGTTCAGGAAGTAATGAGCAAAGATGATGTAAATTATGGCTATGATGCAAGAAACGAAGTTTATTGTGATATGGTTCAAAAGGGTATTATTGACCCCGTTAAAGTTACGAGAACAGCTCTTCAGAATTCTTCTTCAATTTCAGGGTTACTGCTCACCACTGAGTGTGTAATTTCAGATATTCCTGAAGAAAAAGGTGCTGGTATGCCTCCAATGCCTCCAGGTGGTGGAATGGGTGGAATGGGCGGAATGTACTAAGCCGTTCTTAAAGGTAAAGTTCTTAAATCCCCTGTCGGACAAGTTTCGGCAGGGGATTTTTTTTGCCTATATCAGGTATAATTCACTGAATATAGTCTTTAAAAATTTGTATTTTTTTATGTCATTAATAAAGCAACTCAGGGAAGTATGAAGAAAAAAATCATGATGGTGGATGACAGTCCGATGATACGGAGTGTTGGGGGAAAAATACTCGCTAAAAAGGGATTTGAGGTTTCTTTTGCTGAAAACGGCGTTGATGCACTTGAAAAACTTAATGGTAAACCTGTAGATTTAATTGTCCTAGATTATCATATGCCAAGAATGAACGGTTTTCAAACGACCCTTGAAATACGGAGTTCTGCCTACAAAAAAGAAGCAAATGTTCCAATATTAATTCTGTCTGCTGAGGAAAACCCGGAGGATGTCTCTCGTCTGATTGAAGCGGGTGCAAATGATTATATTTGTAAAAAATGGTTGAAAACCACCCCCGAAATCTTTCTTGAAAAGGTTTTTGCTCTTCTAAACTTTGCTGATGAAGTTGAACATTACAAGGAGAGAAAGTTGTCGAGGACAATTTCCCCTCATGTCCTTTTATTTAAAAAATTTGTACAGAAGAATTTTGATAAATTTACCTCAGGTGATGATGCAGTAAGTGTCGATGAGGTAAGAGAAAAAATAGCAGTAATGAACGAAAAGTTTTTAGAAGGAGAATTTACAGAGATTCACTATGATATTGCAAAACCAGAGGATTACCTTGTTGTTCATACGACGAACAGTACTCTGCTTGCTTTGATGTTTGGTGATTTCCTTAACTGGGACAAAGAAAAAATTGTTAATATGGCTTTAGGAGCTTTTTTTCATGACTTTGGTAGTCTGAGTAGCACGAAAGCATTTTTAACAAGCCCCAGTAGTCTTAATGAGGAGGAATTTAAACTCTACCTTAACCATGTTGAAAAAGGTGCTGAGGTTGCCAAAAATATAAATTTACCTCAGGAAGCAAGGGAATATGTGGAAAACCACCACGAAAGGATGAATGGTAAAGGGTACCCCTATCACAGAGGAGGAGAAGAACTCTCTGATATTGCCCAAATTTCAGCTATTATTGATTCGTTTGATTCATTAACCTCCCAAAAAGATGTTAATAAAAAACTTATGGTTAAAGAAGCAACAAGAAAAATGCAATCATGGGGAGGACAATACTCTGAAGAATTTCTTAAGCAATTTGATCTCTTTACTCGTCAGTTTGAGTTTAAAAGGGATACCTGATAAGTTAAATTTATTCTTACTTCTGAACCTTCTTCAAATGCTCCTTTCAAAAGTATGCCTTATCTCAATCCCCGTGAAATTAAATCTACAGGCAAACAATAAGAGGTCGTATTACTGAAATAGAGAGATATAATCAGATGATTAATACCATAAGCCTTGAACTCATTCTCAGAAACGACTTTGAGACAGCCGTTCCTTCCGAGACCTTCATCTCTTGGTGAAGTCGCTGTTCAGTTAAAAATCCGTTCAAGGCTTATGTCATCAATTATCTCAAGAGTTAATTGGTTTCTATCTCTCTTTTTTTGGTATTAAGAAAGTGTCAGCCAAAAAGTAAAAATTCCAGCAAAATATCCTATCATGGCAAGCAAACTTATTTTTCGAAGGTACCAAATGAAATCAATCTTTTCCATTCCCATAGCTGCAACTCCTGCAGCAGAACCGATAATGAGAATGCTGCCACCCGTTCCAGCGCAATAAGCTAGAAGTTGCCAAAAAGCTCCGTTCATTGCATATTCACCTGCATGGGAGGTCTCATACATCCCCATCGAAGCAGCAACAAGTGGAACATTATCAACGATGGCTGAAATGAGTCCAATTGACATATTCATTACATAAATATTTTGGTTGGTTATATTGTCAAGGTAGAGAGCAAGCATCTTTAAATGACCTGCTGTTTGTAAGGCTGTAACTGCTGTCAGAATTCCAAGAAAGAACAGCACGGTGCTGACATCTATTTTGCCAAGGGTTTTTGATACAGTTAACAAATCTTTTTTCTCCTCTGTTTTTTCCCGGTGCATAATTTCCGTTATTATCCATAGCAGGCCCAGACCAAAAAGAATTCCCATAAATGGGGGAAGGTGGGTTACGGTTTTGAAGATGGGAACAAACAACAATGATCCCACTCCAAGACATAAAATACCAATCCGTTCAGAACGGGTTGTCCACACCTTTTCATTGGACTGAGAAGATGTCAAATATTCAGAAAAACCATTCAAATAGGTTGTTGCGAGAATAAGTGAAATCACCATACTCACTAAACTGGGAAGAAAAAGATGTGTTATTGTAGGCAGTGAGGATACTTTTCCATGAACCCAAAGCATTATGGTTGTAACATCTCCTATAGGAGACCATGCTCCTCCAGCGTTGGCAGCAATAACAACCATGCTGATATACACGATTCTGTTTTCTCTGACTGGAATAATTTTTCTTAGCAATGCTGTCATAACAATTGTTGTGGTTAGGTTATCAAGAACTGCTGAGAGAAAAAAAGTCAGGAAACTTATAATCCATAATAGTTTTTTGAGATTTCTTTCTCGTATTTTGTCAGTAATAACCTTAAACCCCTGATGCTGGTCAATTACCTCGACAATGGTCATGGCACCCAGAAGAAAAAAAACAATTTCAGAGATATCAGCAAGGTGTTTAAGAAGTGAATCAGGGTATATGAAGTGTTGGAGTTCCTCGAGGGTTTTATCATCAAATCCCTCCCTTACTTGGAGAATGTCTTCAGCACCAAACATCAGCACAACCCAGCAAAGAACGCCCATAAGTAAGGCAGTACCAGATTTTTCAACCTTTAGCGGGTGTTCCAGAGCAATTGCGAGATAACCCAGGAGAAAGATAAAAATCATTACGTCGAAATACACAAAAATAACCTTTAAAAAATAGATGGTGAAGTGATTTTATCGCATTAATTAAAAATGCCTTAAGCCTTGTAACTAAAAGGTCTATGAATGTAATGCTTTATTTTTTCTTTGCATCAACACTCTCAATTGAAATATCCAAAGTTCTTGGAGAGATGCTTCTTAAAACAAAACCTTTTGGAAAGGTAAGTCTGGCATCAGAAATATCTATTGAGTAACTTCCCTTTTTTAAAAATGAAATATCGAGGTCAGCCCGAATATCAGACTTATCAATAAAATAAAACGAGCGACGTGGAGCAGTAAAAGTTAGCTTAATATTTTCACTATTCTTGTTTTCAATTACTAACTTATCTCTAAGACCAGATAAATGAATAGGGGTTTCAATTGTTGTATAAACAACAGTAGCACTATAGACTTGAACAAACCATAAAAGCAGCGCAACTGAAAGGGCTAAAACTTTTTCACGATAGTTTCTTTTAAAGGATTTTTCCCATGACCTGTTTTTCACTGGTGGTGCAAGCGACTCATAGAAAGAATCGAGAACCGCAATAAGTTCACTTGAGGTTTCAATTTGGTTTATTACTCCATCACGGGCAACGGAAACCTTGCCTCGTTCCTCTGAAACAACAAGACAAAGGGCATCTGTAGCCTCTGCCATTCCCAAGGCTGCGGCATGTCTCGTACCGCTGTATTTTAATTGATCAGTGTTTTTAGATAGAGGAAGGTGAACACAGAGTTTTGTAAGTTTTTTCCCCTCAATAATTACCGCTCCGTCATGACCAATTGAATGAGGGTCGAAAATGCTTTTTAATACATGTTCGCTTAGTTTTGCATCAAGATCAACACCTCCGTCAACAACTCCGGCAACAATTCTTTTTCCCCGAATAACAATAAGGGCACCAATACGTTGTTCAGCTAAATCAAAGAGTGTTTTGGCGAGAATATCCACCTCTCTTGACTTTAACTGACGTATTTTCTTCTTTCCTAGTTGAGGGTTAAGGCTCCAAACGGCAATTTGCTCAAAGAAATAACGAATTTCCTGCTGAAAAATAATAATAATGGCGAGAATAATAACCGCAAAAATACTCTGAAAGATTTGCGTTGTTAGAATTAAGTTAAATTGATTGGCGAAGAGGTAGATGCCACCAGATATTGCAATTCCGATAAGAACAAACATCGTTCTTGTTTTTTTGAACCAAATAATTGCCACGTAAATCATTAATGCTATGAAAGAAATGTCAAGAAGGTCACTTACTTTGATGAAACTTTCCCAATGAGAACCAAACATAGCAGGTGGTTTTATTAAAAAATTTGAACTTTAGGATTGTTAAAAAAACTTATTTTACCAATCCTCGTCTTATTTAATAACAGAATCAAAAGAATTATTGTGTTTGCTCTATTTTGACTTTATAGATAAAACGACTTTGAATAAGGGAGGTGTTTAGTTCTATATTTTTATTTTGCCTCTATTAAAGCAATTGCAATGGGGATTTCATATCTCTATGAACAATACTGGAGGAGGTAATATTGGAAGGCATTCAATTTTATACATAAGAAAATGGGGAGGAGAGGTTCCTCCCCAAAATTGTTTAATTACAGGACAGAGAGTTCAACTCTTCTGTTTAGTGCTCTTCCTTCTTTAGTAGCATTGGTAGCAATTGGTTTACTTTCACCAAAGCCTTGGGCTGATAAGTTTCTTGCAGAAGCTCCTTTTCTTATGAGGTATGACCTTACCGACTCAGCTCTTCTTTGAGAAAGCCCCATGTTATATTTATCATCTCCACTGCTATCAGTGTGACCATCAACTTTAATTCTTAAACCAGGATTTCTTACCAATACTGCTGCTGCACGGTCAAGTATGGCACCAGAACCATGAGTAAGTTCAGCACTGTCTAAAGCAAAGTTAACACCAACAAGAACCCAACAACCTCTCAGATATCGATTCACCTCTTAATTTATTTAGTAAATAGGTCTACTCATTTATGGGAACTCTTTGTGATAATTCAATAAATTCGTGATATTCAGGAAATAATTCAAGCCCATTTTTAATGAGAGCCTTTGCTTCAAAATATTTTTTTTCTTTTATTTTTTTTTTTGTTTATGTTATAATACTTTTTGCAATTAAATTTTCCGGGACAATTAATCGTACTTCTTTCTCGTTTTTAAGTAATTGGATTACGGTATTGAACTTTTTTTCTGATTGTTCATATTCTCCTTCTGAGAATAAAATTTCTCCAATACGGAAAGAAGCCAACGCCTTTAGCTGCCTGTTATCACATGCGTAGGCTTTAAG